>NZ_JAMYMV010000003.1:0-211080 GCF_040318715.1 Mesorhizobium sp. M1050
ATACGTCTCGGAACTTGATCATTCGCACACCTTGATTGGCTTCCGACCGGCGCATCCTGACCCCGTTTAAAAGGTCAAGACTTACTGGACAGATCGTGTGCTACCTAAACCGGACATATCGTGTGCTACCGACAGGCAGCCAACTCATACTGCCGGCTTTCAAGATGGTCGAGTATATTCACGTGTTCGCGCAGCGATTGCTGCAACCGGAAGACATCGACGATGTCACGGTTGATGTCGGTCGCTGCTGGTTCTCGGTGCGGCGCAGACGCCAGAACTCGCGGGCAATGATCACCTTCGCAGACTGGTTGAAGACGGCCGGACCGGGAAACCAGCCCAATCATGGCCGGGAAACAGCAATGCCGCCGGGCGAGGCCCGGCGGCATCTTTATTAACTGGCTACCGCCGTTTCGGCGACGATTCGCTACGGCGTCGTTTCCGCTTCAATCGCGGCCGCCGTCTGGTCGATCTTATCGGCAAGGACGCCCTGGGCCCAGGCCGTGACCTCGTCGTCGACCGGCTTGTTGGCCATGTCCGTCAGCGCCGCGTCGAGCGATACATCGTCGGTGCCGACCGCTGCCGCCGTCGCCTCGTCATTGGCGGCGGTGACCTCTGCCTCCTGGGCAGTGATTTCGGCTTGCAGATCCGTTATCTTCCCAGGCAAGGCCGCCTGGTCTTCGGTCGACAGCGCGGCAATCTGCTCGGGCTTCAGCGACGTCAGCGCAGTCAACTGCGCATTCAGCGCATCCAGCTTGGCTTGGGCCGCTTCAGCCGCGGCCTGGGCGACCTTGGCTTTGGCGGACTGCGTCACGAAAGCCTGGATGGCAGCGAACTTCTTGCTCTTGGAGTTCATGTAAGCATTGATGTTACGCTGCAGCGAATTCAGCCGGCCAAGCTTGGCATGGATGTTCTTCTCCTTGGGCACGGACGAGACCTTTGTGGTCGTGTCGAGCGTGGTGTCGTCCGCTTCGGCCTTGGCTACCTGTCCAGGAGCGGACGACTTGCCGTGCGAAGCGCCGCTGTTGCCATGGCCGTTGCCATTGCCGCCACCGTGGCCATTTCCACCCCCATTGCCGCCGCCGTTACCGTGCCCGTTGCCGCCGGCGCCGGCTAGCGCCGGAGACGCCAGGAGCGCCAACGCGGCAAGCGCCGCGAACAGAGTTTTTCGGTTTGTCATGATATCTCCTCGGGGAATCGCCACTCTTCGCCCAACCGCTAGCGACCGTCGTATGAGGAATTCCTAATTGTACAGAGTAAACTTTAGACAAATGCCGTCTCAATACGCGATCTGGAATCGCCGGCATGCGTAACCATCTGATATTTCAAAGGAATGTTCGACCATGGGCCGCCGTGGCACTGAAGTCCCATGCCGATCGGACCATAGTCTTGGCTACCGACCGGCAGCACGGAAAAGTCGTGGGGCAGTCTATCGCAAAGGCGCTGAAACAAAGAGGCTGGCGCCCAAATCATGGTCTCGGCCGATGCTCTCACCGCAAATCGCAGGCCGGCCTGTTCGCACGCTTCGTCGAGATCATCGACGCGCGTATCCGCTAAGTCCGCTATCCCTCGGCTTCCCAGGAACCGGTCTCGGCCATTCGCCTGAGCAACGGGGCCACGCGGAACACGTCCTTGCCAGTCCGCTGATGCCAGTACTCGAGCCGCTCGACGATCCTGGCCGCACCTTCGAGATCGGCCCAGAACATCGGGCCGCCCTTGCCGACGGGAAATCCATAGCCGTTGACCCAGACGACATCGATGTCGGACGCGCGGGCCGCGATCCCTTCCTCCAGGATCTTCGCGCCTTCGTTGATCAGGGGATAGAGCGTGCGCTCAGTGATTTCTTCCGCACTGATCGCGCGCGGAGCGATGCCCTTTTCGTCCGCCGTGGCGCGGATCAGCGCCTCGACTTTCGGGTCCGGAACCGGTGTGCGCGAACCGTTCTCGTAGAGATAGAACCCCTTGCCGGTCTTCTGGCCGAACCGTCCTTGCTCGCAGAGCGTATCGGCGATGACGGCTGTCAGGCCGCGCGCCTTGCGGTTGCGCCAGCCAATGTCGAGTCCGGCGAGATCGCTCATCTGGAAAGGCCCCATCGGCCAGCCGAAATCGGCAAATACCTGGTCGATCTGGCGTGGGGTAGCGCCTTCCAAAAGCAGCGCTTCCGATTCCAAGCCACGCGCCGCCATCATGCGGTTGCCGACGAAGCCATGGCAGACGCCAACGACGACAGCCACCTTGCCGATCCGCCGCGCCAGGTCGACGACGGTCGCCAGCGCATCGGGCGCGGTCCTCTGCGCCCGCACGATCTCCAGCAGCTTCATGACATTGGCCGGCGAGAAGAAGTGCAGGCCGACCACATCCTGCGGGCGCGAGGTCGAGGTGGCGATTTCGTTGATGTCGAGATAGGAGGTGTTGGTGGCGAGGATCGCACCGGGCTTCGCCACCGCTTCGAGCTTGCCGAAGACTTCCTTCTTGACCGCCATGTCTTCGAACACCGCCTCGACGATCAGGTCGCAATCGGCGAGATCGGCATAGTCGGTGGAACCCTTGAACTGGGCGAGCCGCTGCTGCTTGGCGTCGTCGCTTAGCGAACCGCGCGTGACGGACACCGAATAGTTCTTGTCGATGGTTGCCAGCCCGTGCTGCAGGGCTTCCTGGCTGGTTTCCAGGAGGGTGACGGGGTAGCCGCCATTGGCGAAGGCCATGGCGATGCCGCCGCCCATCGTGCCGGCGCCGATGACTCCGACGCGGGCGATCCTGCGCTTGACGATGTCCTTGGCCGAAATCTTTGCCGCCTCGCGTTCGGCGAAGAACAGATGGCGCTGCGCCCGCGACTGATCGCTGCCGACCAGTTTCACGAACAGCGCACGCTCCGCAGCCAGCGCCGCGTCGAAGGGCAGCGTAGCGGCATTGCGCACCGACAGCGCACAGGCGACCGGCGCCTCAAGGCCGCGCGCCTTCCTGGCGAGGTCCGCAGCCTCGGCGTCGAGAGCCGCGAGGTCGGTCTCTTTGAGCTCGTCATCGCGATCGCGCACCGGGGTGAAGGGACCACCCTTTCGGGCTATTTCCCTGGCGAAGTTCACGGCATGCGTGGTCAGATCGCCTTCGAAGACGGCATCGACCAGGCCGGCTTCATGCGCCTCGGCCGCGCCGATCGGCGCGCCGGAAACGATCATCTTCAACGCCTTCATCGCGCCTACCAGGCGCGGCAGCCGCACCGTGCCGCCGCCGCCCGGCAACAGGCCGAGCTTGACCTCGGGCAGGCCGAGCTTTGCGCCGGCGTCGGCAACGCGGAAATGGCAGCCGAGCGCCAATTCCAGTCCGCCGCCGAGCGCAGTGCCATGAATGGCGGCGACGGTCGGCTTGGCGATGGTTTCCAGCGTTTCCACGATGGCGCGCAGATCGGGTTGCTGCATCGGTTTGCCGAATTCGGTGATGTCGGCGCCGGCGACAAAGGTGCGGCCGGCGCATGCTATGACGATGGCGGCGACCGACGCATCATCCCGCAGCTCGACCAGCGCCTGCATCAGCGGTTCGCGGACATGAAAGCTCAGCGCGTTGACTGGCGGGTTGTCGATGGTGACGATAGCGACATCGCCGCCCCGGTTGACCCTGATGAAATCGGACACGCAAAACCTCCCGGCAGTGGTGAGCGGCTTGCGGCCGCGCAATCGGGATTTACAGCGCCACGACGCGGATGGGAACCGGTTGCCTGGCTGGCATAATGATTGCCGGTCGAGGTGCCTGGCCGCCATCATCTCCGAAGTAGCGATCCTTCACACCCCCCCTCTGCCCTGCCGGGCATCTCCCCCGCAAGGGGGGAGATTAGCAGCTTCTGCGTCTGGCTCACTTAGCAATGTTGGATATTGGCGAAAGCCGCGATAATGGCCGATCTCCCTCCTTGCGGGGGAGATGTCCGGCAGGACAGAGGGGGGTGCTGTCCTGCCAGCATCGACATTCTACATTACAAGCGGCGCAGTTACATGGTCAGTTCAGCGCAGCGCCTTCTGTCCGCCCGCCGCAGTGATGACGCCAACGATGATCAGCCCCGTCAGCAGCAATCGCACGCCGGCGCTGACGCCGAACGTGTTGAGCATGGTCAGCAAAAGCACCAGGAACAGCGCTGCGCCCCAGACGCCGGGGACATTGGCCTTACCGCCGGCCACCGACGTGCCGCCGATGACGACGACGGCGATCGAGGCCAGCAGGTATTCATTGCCGATGTCGACATTGGCGCCGCGGAAATAGCCGGCGAGCAGCGCGCCGTCTATGCCGCCAAGCGCGCCCGACAGCATGTAGGTGAGGAAGCGGATGCGGCCGACATTGACGCCGGCGAGCCAGGCGGCGCGGATGTTCTGGCCAATGGCCAGCACCGAGCGGCCATAGACCATACGCTGCAGCGCGATGGCAGCTCCGACGGTGAACAGCACGGTGAGGATCGCCAGCACCGGAATGCCCAGCACCTGCCAGTTGGCGAAATCGGCGAAGCCTGGCGGCGGCTTGATCTGCAGCCCGCGCCCGTAGCTGATGTCGATCGACTGGATGATGAAGCTGGCCGACAGCGTTGCGATGATCGGCGGAATGCGCAGTGCCCAGATCAGCAGATAGTTGGCGGCGCCGATCGCCGCCCCGCAGGCAAGCGCCGCCAGCAGCCCGACCGCGATCATCGAATCGTTGCCGTCCATCACCTTCATGGCGACGGCACTGGCGAGGCCGATATTGGCCGGCAGCGACAGGTCGACATTGCCCGGGCCAAGCGTGATGACGAACATCTGGCCGACACCGACGATGACCGTGAACACCGCCAGCGACAGAGCAGCGGTGACCATGCCGCCGGCGCCGTACCCGCCGGTGAAGACGATCGTCGCCAGCCAGACCAGCAAGGCACCGAGAAACGACCAGATCCATGGTTTGTTGAGCAGCGATTTCACCGATGCCATCGCTTACCTCTCCCTGCGGCTGATCAGCACCCGCGCCGCCAGCACGATGATCAGGATGGCGCCATTGGCGGCCACCTGCCAGTCGGGTGGGATGTGCATGAAGGTGAGCAGCGGCGAGGCAGCCAGCGCCAGCGTCAGCGCGCCGATCACCGCGCCGATCGGCGACACCCGGCCGCCGACGAATTCGCCGCCGCCGAGGATGACACCGGCGATTGCCAGCAGCGTATAGCCATTGCCGATATTGGCATCTGCCGAGGTGGTGATGCCGATCAGCGCCATGCCCGACAGCACGCCGAACAGGCCGGCCAGCGAAAACAGCACGATCTTGGTCTTGAGCAACGACCATCCAGCACGCCCGAGCGCCGCCGGATTGCCGCCAGAGCCGCGCAGGATCACGCCATAGGAGGTGCGCATCAGGCCGAAATGGACGATGAAACCGATCAGCAGCGCGGCAATGATCGGGAACGGCACCAAAGGCGGCTTGAACGCCATCAGCCCAAGCAGCCAGTCCGGCGCCTTGCCGCCTGGTTTGGGCAGAATGAGAATCGCCAGGCCCTGCCAGACGAAGCTCATCCCGAGCGTCACCACGATCGACGGCAGATTGCGCAGATGGATCAGCGCGCCGAGCAGAGAATAGACGCCGATCGATCCGAGCAGGATGACGACGCCGATGAGCGGCGCTTCCTTCAGCCATGTCGCGGTGACACAGCCGACAAAGCCGACGAAGGTGCCGATCGACAAGTCGAGCTCGTTGCCTGATATGACAAACATCTGCGCGATCGTCGCCAGCGCGATCGGGATCGCCAAATTGAGCATCAGGCTGAAGCCGAAATAGCTGATGGCGCGCGGGTTGAGCCAAGCGATGGCAAGCAGCACCAGTGCCAGCGACAGCGCCGGCAGCAGCCCGCGCAACAGGCGGGCGCGGGCCAGCGCGCCACGCTCGGCGGAAGTCCTGGCAGCGGTTTCGAGACTGGCGGCCGTCATCTCAGGCCGCATCGCCGAACGAGGATTGGATGATCTTCTCTTCCGTCAACTCGTCGCGGCGCAGATTGGCGACGATGCGGCTGTTCTTGAAAACATAGACGTGGTCGCAATTGTCGAGCTCTTCGGTTTCCGTGGTGTACCAGAGGAAGGTGCGGCCGCGGCCTGCTTCCTCGCGCACGAGGTCGTAGACCTCCAGCTTGGTGCCGATATCGACGCCGCGCATCGGATCGTCCATCAGCACGATCTCAGCATCGGACCCCAGGGCGCGGGCAAACAGCGCCTTCTGTTGGTTGCCGCCCGAAAGCGAGAAGATGTTGTTGTTCATATCCGGTGTGCGGATGCCGATCTTCTTCTGCCAGAACTGGGCGAGTTCGGCCTCGCGCTGCGGCGAGATGAGCAGCCTATTGCGCAGACGCGCCAGCGAGCGGATGCCTATATTCTGCGCGATCGACCATTGCGGAAAAATGCCATCCGCCTGGCGGTCGCCGGCCACCAGCGCCACCGGCGCCGTCACCTCGATACCAGCCCGGGCGCGCGATGCCGCGGCGAAGATCGCTAGCAACAGATCGGTCTGGCCATGGCCCGCCAGCCCGGCAAGGCCGATGATCTCGCCGGCGCAAGCGACAAGGTCGGTGCCGTCCTTCTGTGCGGCAGGACGCGCCCGGACCCGCAGCGGACTGGCCCCGGGCTTGGCGGCAGCGATTTCAGCGGCGATCTTCTGGCGCGCTTCCGCTCCGCCCATCGCCGTCACCAGGCGGTCGCGGTCGAAGGCGCTGGCGGCATCTGCGACAACCACTTTGCCGTCGCGCATCACCACGATGCGGTCGGCATTGCGCAGCACCTCGCCCAGTACGTGCGAAATCAGGATGCAGCTTTTGCCGCCGGCAACGAAGCGGCGCACGAAAGACAGCAACTGGCCGGCCGTATGGGAGTCGAGCGACGATGTCGGCTCGTCGAGGATGACGAGGTCGAGACGGTCCCGGGTGACCGTGAACGCACGTGCCACCTCCACCATCTGGCGCCGACCGATCGACAGGTCGCCGACAATGTCCGAGGGCGATATGCTGTGACCCGGAAAGATCTCGTCGAGCTTGGCGGCGATCAGATCGGCCGCCTTGCGTCGCCAGCCGAAGCCTCGCAGCGAAGCATGGTTGATGCGCGTATTCTCGGCGACGCTGAGATTGGGGCACAGCGACAGTTCCTGGAACACGCAGCGTATGCCGAGCTGCTGCGCCCGCGACACCGAGTAGTTCGCCTCGATGCCGCCATGCACGCCGATCTGCCCGCTGTCGGGCGTCAACGTGCCCGCCACCATATGCATCAGTGTCGACTTGCCGGCGCCATTGTGGCCGACGAGACCCACGCATTCACCGGGCCCGACATGAAAGTCGACGCCGCCCAGTGCGCGAACGGCGCCGAAATGCTTTTCGGCGCCGTTCAGTCTGATGATGTCAGCGTTCCCTTCAGGCATGCTCAACGATATCCGCTCGGCGATACGGACGGCAACGCTGCCGTGATGCTCACTTGATGTTGGCCTTGATGGCCGCGATCGCATCTTCCTGCGTGTATTCGTGGCTGGCAACGCCACCCTTGGGGATCTTCGGCAACTCGGCCTCGAAATCGTCTTGGGTGAACGCCAGATACGGCACCAGCAGATCGTGCGGAATATCCTTGCGGCCATCGAGCACCTGCTGCGCCACCCAGAAGGCGAGCGACGAGACGCCGGGCGCGATCGATGCCGACCAGGTCTTGTAGCCATCCTTGTCCTTCTGTTCCTTCCACCACTGCAGCTCGTCCTGGCGGTTGCCCATGATGATGGTCGGGCGCGGCTTGCCGGCGGCGGCGAATGCCTGGGCCGCGCCATAGCCGTCACCGCCCTGGTCGACGATGCCGACGATATCGGGCAGCGAAGGCAGGATGGTCGCCACCGCCTTCTGAGCCGTCGTCTGGTCCCAGTCGCCGGTCACCGAGCCGACGATCTTGAACTCGGGATGGGCGGCAACGCCTTCGAGGATGCCGGCATGGATGGCATCGTCGATCGAGGTGCCGGCAAGGCCACGGATTTCCAGCAGGTTGCCGCCCTTGGGCTGGAACTTGGCCATCTGCTCGACTTCCTGCTTGCCCATGTCCTTGAAGTCGACGACGACGCGGTAGGCGCAGGGCTCGGTCACGGTGCCGTCGAAGGAGACGACGACGATGCCGGCATCGCAAGCCTGCTTGATGGCGCCATTGAGCGCATCCGGCGAGGCGGCGTTGATGACGATCGCGTCATAACCCTGCAGGATAAGGTTCTGTACCTGCGCCGCCTGCGTCGGCACTTCCTTGTCGGCGGTGGTGAAGATGTCGGCCGCGCCGACGATCTTGTCGGCGACCGCCTTCTTGGTGACGATGCCATAGCTGTCGAGCATGGCCTGCCGCCAGGAATTGCCGGCATAGTTATTGGAAAAGGCGATCTTCTTGCCACTGGTGTCGGCCAGCGCCGTGCCCGAGGCAAGCATTGCCGCCAGAGCGCCCAGAACGAACAGTTTCTTCATGTCATACTCCTCCCAGATGTGTTGACTGATGCAATTCCCACCGGCTTTGGCCCGGCCTCACTCCCAACTCTGATTTGAGCACGGATTGTCGCGGACTCAAAACAGTCTCAATCCCGGCACGCGCACCCGGAGCCGGTACAATGACGTCGACGCGGTAATGTAGAGGCTTTGCAGGTCGTCGTCGCCGAACGTAAAATTCGCGCAATCCTCGGGCGTCCGGATAACGCCCAGAATGGCGCCCGACGCGTCAAAGACATGGATACCACCGGGGCCGGTGCAGTAAAGATTGCCGCGGCTGTCGATCTTCATGCCGTCGGGCGCTCCCAGGCCTTCGCCCTCGGTCACCGCCCAGACCGCGCCGCCGTTCAGATCGCCGTTCGCTTCGACGCCGAACACCCTGATATGTCCGCGTTCGGTGTCGTTGATGAACAGCCGCGACTCGTCCAGCGAAAAGCAAAGTCCGTTCGGCTGCACGAAATCGTCGGCCAGCAAGGTCAGTCGTGCGCCGTCGCCATCGATGCGGTAGACACCCTGGAACCGCAGCTCCTGAGGACGGGCAACGCCATAGAATTCCACCCTGCCGTAGCCAGGATCGGTGAAGTAGATCGATCCGCCGGTGGCAACAACGATGTCGTTCGGGCTATTGAGCTGCTTGCCCTGATGATGTGTCGCGAGCACGGTCACGCTGCCGTTGGCCTCGGCCCGGATCACGCGGCTCGTCGCGTGCTCACAGGTGATCAGTCGCCCCTGGCGGTCCAGCGTGTTGCCATTGGCCTTATAGCTCGGCTCGCGGAACAGCTCGATCTCGCCCGCCCTACCGCGGCGATACATCCGGCTTTCGGGAATATCCGAGAAGACCAGCCACTTCTCGTAGGGATGCCAGACCGGCCCTTCGAGGAAGCCGAAGCCGCTCGCCAGCGTTTCGATCGCTGCATCGCCAACGACATCGTCGAAGCCGGAATGGCGGGCGCGCGCCGAAACCGACATCACTGGCTCCCGGCGGCGCCGACAGTTGCGCGAACTCGCATGGTAACGAATGACATGAGCGCTCTCCCGATATGGTCTTTTTATGGGTCGAGCGTTGTTGCCGCGCCGGCATGGCGATACGGGTCAACGCGCAGGGCCGACTGTGCGTTTGCACAGTCGGCCGTAGGAGCGGCGATAATCTATAATATTGGCGAACACCCTGTCGCATCGCGGCGTCGGACTAGGGTCGGCGAACACTCAGCAAAAGCATGGTCAATGTCGCACTCGCGCACGCTACCGCTACGAGCGCTATCACGCCGGCAGAGTTGGACTTTTGCCCTGCGCGAAATGAACCGTGCCGCGCAGGCATAGGACTGCGAACCAAGGTCTCCAGATCGGGCCTGCTGCCGTGTCGAATTGAATAGGCGCGCGTGAACTCGGCACCGAGAAGGAAAATTTCCGACGAGTAGTAGACCCAGAGCAATATGACGAGCAGTCCACCGGCGGCGCCATACGAGGACGCAATCGCGCTGGTGCCGATATACCAGCCGATAAGCGATTTTCCCAACGTGAACAGGGCAGCCGTCACGACAGCACCGATCCCGACATCGCGCCATTCCAGGCTTCGGTCGGGCAAAACTTTGTAGATGGCGGCGAACATCAGGGAGATCAGGACAAACGAAACGACGCCGTTGATCACGCTGAGTATGATCGTTCCGAACGGCAGATGGGCGTTGATAAAATCGCCCAGTGCCGAAATCGCAGCGCTTGCAATCAGAGAGACCAGCAGCAGGAAACCGAGCGCGGCCACCAATCCCAGACTGGCGGCTCGTGCCCGCACCAGACGAGACAAGGAGTTGCCCTGCGGTTCGACCTTCCAAATCGTGTTCAACGACTGCTGCATTTCGCCGAAGACGCCAGAGGCGGCCACCAACAAGGTGACGAGCCCAATGATCGCGGCCCAGGTCCCGTACAGCTTGCTGGATACGCTTTCCAGCGCGGTCTGGAGGAGATCAGCACTTTCCGGCCCCATCAGCCCGGAGATCTGGGCAGACAAAGCCAATTGTGCTGCATCATGACCGAAGACGAGACCAGCAACAGCGACCACAATCAGCAAGATCGGCGCCAGCGAGGTGGCGGCATAAAAAGCCATCGCGGCACCATGACTAAGAGCATTATCGTCGATGAAGCCGGCTACGCTTTCACGCACCAAGTGCCATGAATCTGTGATTGAGGGTCGCACTTTGGGTCCGCAGGCAGCAAATTGGAACGCCGTTCATTAGCAATGCGCCAAGCGTTCCGATGTTCCGCCTGGCCGCGCCACTGGTTTCAGGAATTGGATCGGAATCTGCCCAGCCGTGAGGTGAGGCGTGTAGGGGAAGCCTACTCTTGCCCCGCCAGCCAGGCATCGAGCCGGTCCTGTTCGCGGCGCAGCGCATCGATGTTGATCAGGCCGCGCGCCATGGCGAGATTGATCGCCCGCGTCCGTGAGTTGAACACGGAAGCATCGCTGGCGCCGTCCTCCGCCGGCACGATGCCAAGCTTGTCGTAGACATGCTTGATGCGGCTCTGCGCGCCGCGGATCGACAGGCCCCGGCGTGCCGCGATCGCACGGTCGGTCAGGCCGAGCGCAATGTCGATCAGGCTTTCATATTCGCCGTCGGTGATGCCCTCGAATTTGTCTTGGACGCGGTGCTGGATGCCACGTATCTCGCGATCGATGATGCAGTGGCCTTCGCGGAAAACGCCGCGCAAGGCCGAGCGCATGCCTTCCTCCGTCGCCGATTTGAGCACATAGCCATAGACCGAGCCGGGCGGCACGATGCGCGCCACGCCGCGCACATAGGCCTCATCGGCGAAATTCGACCAGAACAGGATGTGCGTGCCGGCGTGGCGGTTCCAGATCGCCCTGGCAACCTCGATCCCTGTCGCCTTCGGCATCTGCAGGTCGAGCACGACATGCGGCGGCTCTCGCTCGGCCGCCAGATTGATGGCGTCCTCGCCATCGCTCGCCTCGATCACCTCGACATCGCCGGGCCATAATTGCTCCACCGTCCGCCGCGCGAAGGTGCGGTGCAGTCCATCGTTCTCGGCGATCATCACAAGCATCACATGGCCTCCGACACGGCGAACTCGCCGGGCGCTGCTGCAGCCGCCGCAATGGGCAATTCCCGAAATGGCTCCCGGTCGACCTCGACGACGACACGCGTGCCGCCGCTCTTGCGACCGGCTTGGCCGATGCGCAGCCGCGCCCCGATAAGGGCGGCCCGTGTGTGCATGTGACCAATGCCGCCATGCGCCGCCGGGTCGACGACGCCGCATCCCTGGCCGTCGTCGGTGATGATCACCCGCAGCACACTCGCCGTCGACGCCAGCAAGACATCGATGTGGTGCGGCGCGGCGTGGCGAACGGCATTGTTGATCGCTTCCTGCACGATCCGGTAGAGCGCGGTGCGGACAGGCTCGGGCAAGCTGTCGGCGCCGCCGTCGCTGGTGTCGGCGATGCGCACGGCGATCGGCGGCTTGGCCCTGGCGACACTGCGGTTGAGGTGCGCCTCGACCGCGTCGCGCAGGCCGAACAGTTCGAGCACGCTCGGCCGCATATCGTCGACGATGTGGCGCAGTTCCGTGAGACAACCGGCAACCTCCTGCTCGAGATCCGCAAGCTGCGCTGCCCGCGCCACGCCCTGGCCACGCAACGCCGAAAGCTGGCGCGCGATGCGGGCGAGGTCGGCGAGCGTCTGGTCGTGCAGGTCCATGGCCATGCGCCGGCGTTCGCGCTCCATGCCTTCTGTCAGCTGCGAGGCGCCGACCCGCAGCAGCTCGACGCGATTGCCTGCCTCGCTCTCGGCCAGCATGGCGCGGCGTGCCTCCTCGGTCTGGATCAGCGCGAAGATATAGGGCGCGATCAGATCCGCGCATTGCTGGGCGACACCGACATCGGCAAGCGTGTAGCAATCAACCTCGTGCCGGCTGATGTTGAGCGCGCCGATGATGCCGCCACGTGCCCTGAGCGGTACGACGATGCGGCTGCGCAGTTGGGCGGCGAAGATCGGCCCATCGATGGCGGTGGCGAAATGGAAGCGCTCGTCGCTCAGTGCGTCGTCGGCGAGCAGATAGGGTACTTCGCCCCACAGCACCGAGCGTATCGGGCTGACTTCGGTTGGCAGCGGATGCTGGGCAAGCTCGCTCCAGCTGGTGTGGAAACCGGCCTCATAACAGGCGTGGCGGCGGCCGTCATGCGACAGCACCGCCAGATCCATGTGGTCGTGCGGAATGAGCGAGCCGATCTCGATGGCTGTCGCGCGGAACGCCGTGCCGGGATCTATATGGCCGGCAAGCGCCCGCGAAATCGCCAGCAGCCGGTCGATCAGGACCAGGGACACCTCCGGCATGGTTTTCACGATCCTCCCGTGCCGGGAAATAGTGGACGCAGGCTGGCACCGCTGTCAACGACGGCTCGGTTGACGGGGCCGATCAACTTGCGGTGCGGTGATTGAAAACGCTTCGCGTCCTGGTCTAGGGAGGCGAGTCAGGAGACCGACGCAGAATGCCAGTGACGCCGACGCCAACCATTGCTCCGGGCGCCCCGGGAATTCCGGCACGATGGACGCCGAGCGCCAAGAGTGTCGAAACGTCGCTTGGCCGGCCACCCGCAGGGAAGCACGCTGATCTTCACTTTTTTCTGGCCCGGGGCCGGCGATTGGGAGAATGTCGGCTTCTCCGTTCTATCGCGCGCCCAGGATAGCCAGGCGATCCTTCCTCGATAAACCCCGCAAATCTCTTCGGAAACAGGGACGAAACCATGCAGATCGGAATGATGGGACTGGGCCGGATGGGCGCCAACATGGTTCGGCGCCTGATGCGTGACGGCCATGAATGCGTCGTCTACGACATCAACCCCGCCAGCGTCGCGGCTCTGGTGACCGACGGGGCGCTAGGGGCGGCTTCAATGGAAGAATTCGTCGGCAAGCTGGCCAAGCCGCGTTGTGTCTGGCTGATGCTGCCGGCGGCCATCACCGGCAGGATCATCGATCAGGTCGCGCCCCTGATGGAGCCGGGCGACATCGTTATCGACGGCGGCAATTCCTACTATCACGACGCCGTCGACCAGGCCGCGAAACTGGCCGCCAAGGGTATCCATCTCGTCGATGTCGGCACCAGTGGCGGTGTCTGGGGGCTGGAGCGTGGCTATTGCCTGATGATCGGCGGGCCCGATGTGGCGGTGCAACACCTCGACTCGATCTTTGCCACGCTGGCGCCGGGCGCCGACGCCGGCTCCAATCTGCTTAGGGATGCCGGAACCGCGCCCTATGGCTATCTGCATTGCGGACCTAGCGGCGCCGGCCACTTCGTCAAGATGGTGCACAACGGCATCGAATATGGCGTCATGGCCGCCTATGCCGAAGGCATGAACATTCTGAAGTCGGCCAATGCCGGCAAGCGCCAACGAACGGCGGACGCCGAGACCAGCCCGTTGGAAAACCCGCAATACTATCAGTTCGACATCGACCTTCCCCAAGTGGCCGAGGTCTGGCGGCATGGCAGCGTCATCGGCTCTTGGCTGCTCGACCTGACGGCCGGCGCATTGAAAGGCGATCCGGGCCTGGCGAATTTCGGCGGCCGCGTCTCGGATTCCGGCGAAGGCCGCTGGACGTTGAAGGCGGCGATCGACACTGGCGTGCCGGCGCCGGTCTTGTCCTCGGCGCTGTTCGACCGCTTCTCCTCGCAAGGCGAATCCGAATTCGCCGACAAGCTGTTGTCCGCCATGCGCTATGCCTTTGGCGGCCATGTCGAAAAGACCGGCAAGTGACGGCGACAGGGGAGACGCGCGCATGAGCCAGGAACGCTCCGACACGCTGGTGCTCTTCGGAGCGACCGGCGACCTCGGCCACAAGAAGATATTTCCAGCGCTTTACCAGATGGTCGCCAAGGGCACGCTCGCCGAACCGGTGATCGGCGTCGCCTTCGACGCCTGGGACATCAAGCAATTGCAGGCCCGCGCCCGCGACGGCATCGTCAATGCGCTGGGCAAGGTCGACGAGAAGGTGTTCGCACAGTTCGCCTCGCAACTGCGCTATGTCAGCGGCGACTACCGCGACGGAGCGACCTTCGAGAAGCTGAAAAGCGCCCTCGGCACGGCACAGCGGCCGATGCATTACATGGCGGTGCCGCCGACCATGTTCGAAACCGTCGTCCAGGGGCTGGAGCAATCGGGCACGGCCCAGGGCGCGCGGCTGATGGTGGAAAAGCCTTTCGGCCACGATCTGCAATCGGCACGCTGGCTAAACCGGGTTCTGCATCTGGTGTTCGACGAACAGTCGATCTTCCGCATCGACCACTATCTCGGCAAGGAAGCGATCCAGAACCTGCTCTATTTCCGCTTCGCCAATTCCCTTCTCGAGCCGATCTGGAACCGCAATTTCGTCGAGAGCGTGCAGATCACCATGGCCGAGGATTTCGGCGTCGAGGGTCGTGGCCGCTTCTATGATGATGTCGGCTGCATCAGGGATGTCATCGAGAACCATCTGCTCAACATCCTGTTGCTGCTTGCCATGGAGCCACCCGTCGGCCGTTCCGCCGACGACCTGATCGACGAGAAGGTGCAGGTGCTGCGCGCCATCCGCACGCTGACCAGGGACGATGTCGTGCGCGGCCAATTCACTGGCTATCTCGCTGAACCGGGCGTGGCCCCGAACTCGCCGGTCGAGACCTTCGCGGCGGTGCGCTTCTTCGTCGACACCTGGCGCTGGCAGGACGTGCCGTTCTTCATCCGCGCCGGCAAGAACATGCCGGTGCATGTCACCGAAGTGGTTGTGCGGCTGAAGCGGCCGCCGCTCGACGTCTTCGATCCGATCAAGCCCGCCGACCAGAACTACGTCCGCTTCCGTATCGACCCGCAGGTAGTGATCGCCATCGGCGCGCAGCGCAAGGCGCCGGGCGACGACATGATCGGCGAACAGGTCGAACTGACGGCGCTCGACGACAGCAAGGGCGACATGCCGCCCTATGAGCGGTTGATCGGCGACGCCATGAACGGCAACGGTCAGCTGTTTACCCGCCAGGATGCCAGCGAGTTGGCCTGGCGCATCGTCGGCCCGGTGCTCGGCGACACCACGCCGCCGCATCTCTACGAGCCGGGGACATGGGGTCCGGCGGACGTTATGGGCGGCTTCGGGCCGCCCAACGGCTGGATCGATCCGGAAAAGTGAAAGGGTGACACAATGGCCAAGGCGGTGAAGCAATCGGTATCGGGCTCCGAGAAATCAGGCACTGAAAAGATCGTGCTTTCGATTGATATTGGCGGCTCGCACGTCAAGATCCTGACCAGCGCCGGCGGTGCGGAACGCAGGGCGGACTCCGGACCGGGCCTGACGCCGCAGCAGATGATCGACGCGGTGAAGAAGCTCGCCGAGGGCCTGTCCTATGATGTCATTTCGATGGGCTATCCCGGCCCGGTCAATCATAACAGACCGCTCACCGACCCCGCCAATCTTGGCAAGGGTTGGGCTGGATTTGACTTCGCGAGTGCGTTCGGCAAACCGGTGAAGGTGGTCAACGACGCACTGATGCAGGCCATTGGCAGTTACGAAGGCGGGCGCATGCTGTTCCTCGGGCTCGGCACCGGTCTGGGCGCGGCGATGATTGCGGACAATGTCGCCCAGCCGATGGAACTCGCCCACCTGCCCTATAAGAACGGCAAGAGCTTCGAGGACTATGTCGGCGAACGCGGCCTGGTAAAGCGCGGCAAGAAGAAATGGCGCAGATATGTCTTCGATGTGGTCGAACGGCTCCGTGCCGCCATGCTGCCTGACTATGTCGTCATTGGCGGCGGCAATGTCGACAAGCTCGATGAATTGCCCGCCGACTCCAGGCGCGGCGACAACACACGCGCCTTCGAAGGCGGATTTCGTTTGTGGCGCGACAAGGCGCTGATAGTCTGATATTGTTATTGTTTAATATAGTTGTTCAAAATAACGTGTGATATGATACAAGTCATTGCAGTGCGCAGATTTGCCGATTAGGAATTCCGCGCCACAACAACGCCGCCCGTCCCGTGGATGCACAAAGGACGCTTTAGCATTTTGATTTTGCGCATGATCCTTCGGGGAATCGAATCCGATTTTCAGGTCATTCGCTTTTAGACGGAGAAATAGAGTGATCGACGATAGCAACAGCGCCCGTAAAGACATCGACCTGCTCGAGCTGACCGCTCACATCGTATCCGCTTACGTCGAGAAGAACCGTTTGCCCGTCTCCGGCCTGCCTGACCTCATCGCCAGCGTCAGCGCCTCGATAAGCGGGCTCGGCAAGCCGGTGGCCCCATTGGCTGCTCCGCTGGTTCCGGCGGTCAACCCCAAGAAGTCGGTGACGCCCGATTACATCATCTGCCTCGAAGACGGCAAGAAGTTCAAATCGCTGAAGCGTCACATCGGCGTGCATTTCGGCCTGACGCCGGACGCCTACCGCGCCAAATGGGGCTTGCCGTCGGATTATCCGATGGTCGCCCCCAACTATGCCGCCTCGCGCTCGCTGCTGGCGAAGTCGATCGGTCTTGGCCGCAAGGCCGCCCCCATCAAGGCACCTAAGGGCAGGAAGGCCAAAGTTTCAGCCTGAGGCATGTCGCTCAAAAGCATTTCCTCGGGCTTGACCGAGGGTGCGCAGTAGTTTGGGATAACGACCTCCTAAGGCAAGGACCTATTTCGGCGCTGAGCCAATAAATTGATTGAAGCCTGCCGGCGAATCCGCCTTGGCAGGCTTCATGTTTTTATGGCTTGGATGGGTCGAACGGGTTCGTTGGGGAGTGAGCCATGAACTACACCAGAATGGTGATCGAGAAAGAGGCGCCGGAAGAGTACGGCTACGACCGTATCCGCCACAATCTCTCCGAAAGCTCGATCGCCGACCAGAAGCTCTCCGACATCGGCCTGTCGCTGCCTGATCTCACGCTTTTCTATGGTGAGCATCGCGGCGACAAGGCTTTGCGCGCGCAGATATCGGCGCAGCATGCCGGCATTTCATCAGATGATGTCCTGGTCACCGCCGGCGCCGCCGGCGCGCTGTTCATCATCTCGACCTCGCTTTTGTCGGCGAACGACCATCTCGTCGTCATCAGGCCCAATTACGCCACCAACATCGAAACCCCACGGGCGATCGGCTGTGCCATCGGCTTTGTCGACCTGGCTTTCGAGGAAGGCTTCGCCATCGATGTCGAGCGCGTCAAGGCGGCGATACAGCCGAACACCAGGCTGATCAGCGTCACCTGCCCGCACAACCCGACCGGCACGATGATGAGCCGAACCGCGCTCGATGCGCTGGTGGCGCTCGCCGAAAGCAGCAACTGCCATCTGCTGGTCGACGAGACCTACCGCGACCTTTCCTATGGCACGCGGCTGCCGTCGGCGGCATCGCTGAGCCCGAAGGCGATCAGCGTCTCGTCGCTGTCAAAGGCCTTCGGCATCCCCGGCATCCGTATCGGTTGGCTGATCACCAAGGATGCGGAGCTTCAGGAAAAATTCCTCGCCGCCAAGGAACAGATCGGCATTTGCGGCAGCGTCATCGACGAAGGCATTGCGCGCGGCATGCTCGAGCGCCGCGATGCCTTCCTGGCGACGCTGCTACCTGAAATGGCGAAGCGCCGCGACATCGTCCAGGCTTGGATCGACCGCGAGCCGCTGGTCGACTGGGTGCGGCCGGAAGGTGGCGTCGTCGGCTTCCCGCGCCTGAATGTCGGTCCCGGTTTCGACCTCGACCGGTTCTATGTGAACCTGCTGGAGAACCACGGCACCTATGTCGGACCCGGCCACTGGTTCGAGATGGAGAAGCGCTTCTTCCGCGTCGGCTTCGGCTGGCCGACGGAAGCCGAATTGAAGGGTGGCCTCGACGCCATCTCCCTCGCGCTGCGGCAGTAAATTTCCCATGCGGCCGATCGACTAGGCCGAAATTTTCTTGATTCGGAACCGTTTTTGGCGCACATGCCGCTGCGAACTGAGCTAAAAGTTCCGCCAGCCGGACCAGCGCCCAACGTGGAAGTGCCCCGCCAGCTGATGCCATCACAACGGGGCCTCTTAAATCCATGACAGCCGAACAGATATCGCCGGACCAGCGCTACGCCGCGTTCCGCCATCGCTCCTTCCTGAGCTATTGGGCGGCGCGTTTCCTCACCACATTCGCCACCATGATCGTGTCTGTGGCGGTCGGCTGGCAGATGTACGATTTGACCCGCGACCCGCTCGACCTCGGCCTAGTCGGCATCGTCCAGTTCCTGCCGTCGCTGCTTCTGGTGCTGGTCACCGGTGTCGTCGCCGACCGCTTCGGGCGTCG
This sequence comes from Mesorhizobium sp. M1050, assembly GCF_040318715.1. Classification (NCBI taxonomy): domain Bacteria; kingdom Pseudomonadati; phylum Pseudomonadota; class Alphaproteobacteria; order Hyphomicrobiales; family Phyllobacteriaceae; genus Mesorhizobium; species Mesorhizobium sp. M1050. The sequence continues at coordinate 18,746 of NZ_JAMYMV010000003.1, forward strand.
GCTGATCATGGCGCTGGCGGTGGTGGTGGAGGCGGGCTGCGCGCTGACGCTGCTGCTTCTGACGTTGCGCGGCATCAGCGGACCACTGCCGATCTTCGCCGTGCTCGCCATGTTCGGCGTCGCCCGCGCCTTCTTCGGCCCGGCCTCCGCCTCGCTGTTCGCCAATCTGGTGCCGCCTGAGGATTTCGCCAACGCCATCGCCTGGAATTCGTCGGCCTGGCAGACGGCGACCATCGTCGGTCCGGTCGCTGGCGGCCTGCTCTACGGCGTGTCGCCGGAAGTGGCCTACGGCACCGCCGCTGTCCTGATGCTTGTGTCCGGGCTGCTGATCTTCACCATCCCGAAACCGTCGCAGCGCACCGAGACGGAAAAGCCGACGATGGAGCATCTGTTCGGCGGGTTCAGCTATATCTGGAGCGAGAAGATCGTGCTGGGCGCCATCTCGCTCGATCTGTTCGCGGTGCTCCTGTCCGGCGCCTCGGCGCTGCTGCCGGTCTACGCGCGCGACATCCTCCAGCTCGGTCCCTGGGGGCTCGGCCTGCTGCGCTCGGCGCCCAGCGTCGGCGCCATTTGCGTCGCTATCTGGCTGGCCGGGCATCCGCTCCGCAACCACGCCGGCATGATCATGCTGGCCTCCGCCGCGTCGTTCGGCGCCTTCACCGTGCTGTTCGGCCTGTCGACCATCACCTGGCTGTCGATCGTCGCCCTTGCCTTCCTTGGCGCCACCGACATGTTCAGCGTCTACATCAGGGAAACCCTGATCCAGCTGTGGACGCCCGACCACGTGCGTGGCCGTGTCAATGCCGTCAACCAGGTCTTCGTCGGCGCCTCCAACGAGGTCGGCGAATTCCGCGCCGGAACGATGGCAGCACTGATCGGCACGGTGCCGGCCGTCGTGGTCGGCGGCGTCGGCGCTATCGCGGTCGCCGGATTGTGGATGGTGCTGTTCCCGCAACTGCGCAAGGTCCGCCACCTCAACGGGCGCAATTGACGCGCTCTATCGAGCGGCCGGCCTGCCGAAGATCAGACGCAGGAACTCGTCCAGCCATCGCTTGAGATGCATGTCCCAGATCAGCCGACCGCCGAGATGATCGCGGCCGGGCTGCGCGCCCGGCAGCTCGAAGCGATGCGCGCCGCGCACCACCCAGCGCTGCATCATCACCCTGGTCAGCTCGCCATGGAACTGGATGCCCCAGGCATTGTCACCATAGCGGAAGGCCTGATTGGGATAGGTCTCGGCCGTCGCCAGCAGCGTTGCGTCCCTGGGTAGCGAAAAGCCCTCGCGGTGGAACTGATAGACCATCTCCGGCCAGTGCATCAGTTGCTTGCCGGCCTCGGTCGCCTTCAGCGGATACCAGCCGATCTCGACCAGCCCGTCGCCGTGGCCCTCTACCTTGCCGCCGAGATGGTTGACCAGCATCTGCGCGCCAAGGCAGATGCCGAGACATGGCCGATTCTCCCTCAGCGGGATTTCCAGCCAGTTGGTCTCGCGGCGGACGAATTCATCCTCGTCATTGGCGCTCATAGGCCCGCCGAACACAACCGTGCCGGCGTGGCCGTCCAGCGTGTCCGGCAAGGTATCACCCAGCGGCGGACGGCGGATGTCGAGATCGAAACCTTCTTCCAGAAGCATGTGGCCGACGCGTCCGGGGCTCGAATTCTCCTGATGCAGCACGATCAGGATCTTTGGCTTCGAACTCGTCCGGCGCGGCATGGGAAGGCGAAAATCCTATTCGTCGCTCGATGTTCCGGTGGCGCCAGGTGCAAGTGCGGCCGCCTTGCGGCGCGCCTCGACACGGTCGCGGCGCTCGACGCCGATCAGCTCGGCGACGCGCCAGACAGTGTTGTCCTCCAGCTCGTGCAACTCGCCATCGGCATAGACGATCTCCCACATCAGGCGGATGAAGGCCTTGCGCGCATCGGCATCGAGATGGCGCTTCAAGACACTGGTGAAGGCATAGAGGTCGATCGCCTCATTGTCGGCCCGCTCGCCGGCGGCGACAAGCGCTTCAAGTTCGGCACCGCTGATCGAATAGCTCTGCGCCAGCACCGCCTTGAACCGCTCCCATTCGACATCCTGGCGCACGCCATCGGCGTTCATCACATGGTAGAGCAGCGCCGAAGCCGCAACGCGGGGATCGTCCGTACTGGAATGCGCGCCAGCGCCGGACGGCAAATCCCTGAGAAATGACAGAACGCGTTCAAACATAGATCCATTCCTCAGAGCATGATGCCGAAAAGTGTGAAGCGGTTTTCTCGGACAAACGGGGCCCGTTTGTCCAGACATCATGCTCTATCTCCTTGGGGCTCGACAGCCGGCCCAATTCAAAACAACCGAAACCGGCGTGGCGATTTTTCCGCTTCCTCGTCCGGATCGACGCCGGGATCGTCCGGCAGCCGCGTATGTTCCTCGGCCGGCTCGACGCCCTCGGCATCCGTCGGCACCGCGGCGAAGGCCGCCGCCGTGATCGGCCTGACATGATCCTCTTGGCTCTCTGTGTCCTTATCCGCGGTCCCGGCCGGACGGATTCCATCGATCACCTCGACCGGCCTCTTCTCGCTCGTCGGCTTTGCCAGTGCTTCAACGACCGGCGCCGCACTGGCCGGTGCATCGTCATGGCTGTCGATCAACTGGCCGAGGCGCTCCATCGGGGCACGCCACTCGAAGGCGTCTAGCCGACCCGTGATCGGCGATACCGGCGCCCAGCGTTCCGACACCACGCCGTCGGCGACCCAGGCCGGATCGCGCGGTGCCCGTACCGCCCTCGACAGCAGCTGCCGCACCTTACCCTGGTCGCCGGTCTCGGCCTCCTCGATGTCGGCGAGCAGCAGATAGGCGCCCTCGCGGCGGTCCATCCGGATCGCGGCCTCCGCCTCGCGGCGGGCGGTCGAGAAATCCTGCGCGTCGAGTGCGGCGCGCGCCACCGTCATCGACGATTCGGCGTGGTTCTTCTTCATCTCCTGCAGCTTCTTCGCCCGGTTGAGGCGGTCGAGCACGGCGTCACCCGGCCTTGCATGTGTATAGAGCTCGGCGACCTCAGGGTGCGGCTCGGCCTTCCACGCCGCCTCGAGGATCTTTGAGCCCTTGCGCACGTCGTTCTGCTTGAACAATGCCGCGGCAGCGGCAACGGCGGCGGGCGCGAAGTCCGGCCGAAGCCGGTTGGCCTCGATCGCCGCGGTTCTGGCGGCAGCGGGATCGCTGTCGGCGAGCGCCTGCGCCTTGGCGGTCAACAGCACGGCGCGGCGGCGATTGGCGGCTTCGCGCTCGATCTGCCGTGTCGCCTTCTGCGCGTCGACCAGTTTCAAGGCACCGTCCCAGTCGCCGCGCGCCGTCAACTCTTCCAGCGTCGATTCGGCAGCCCAGGCCAGCTGCGGCGCCACCGCCGCGGCGCGGCCGGCGTAGTGTCTGGCGGCGTTGCGGTCGCCGAGCCGTTCGGCTTCGAGATAGAGCCCGCGCAGGCCCAACAGCCGCATTTCGGGATCGTCGAGCATGCTCTCGAATTTCTGCCGCGCTCCTTCATGATCGCCTTCGAGCAGCGACGCCTGCGCCTCCAGCAGATGGATCAGCGGTTCCTGGTCGGAACGGATCAGCTTGGCCGCTTCCTTGGTCTTCTTGCGGGCCAGCGCCCCGTCACCGGCGCCGGCGGCGATCATGCCGGTCGAGAGCGCCTGATAGCCGCGATCGCGGCGGCGGACGCGGAAATAGCGCGAGATGGTGTAGGGGCTGTCCCACAGCGACTTGAGCAGCCACCACAGGATCATCACCGCGGCGACGACGGCGACGACAGCCACCGCCGCCACCATCAGACTGACCTGGTATTGATAGCCGCTGAAGGTGACGACCATGTCGCCCGGACGGTCGGCCAGCCAGGCAAAGCCCAGTCCGAGCGCGAAAACGACGATGAGGAAGCCCAGCAGGCGGATCATTCTGTTGCCCTCATGCCTTCATCGCGCCGGAGATCAGTGCGTCGACCTGCGTTTCGACCTCGATGCGTGCCTTCAGTTTGCCGGCAAAGTCGGCGCCGGCAGCCTTGGCGGCTTGCGGCAGCGTGTCGTATTCACTGAGTGCCTTGGCGTAGTCGCCCTGTTTGACCGCCGCCTCCATACGCGCGACGATTTCGGGCGCACCAGCACCTTCGACAGCGCCGATCGGCCTGACCTTCACCAGCGATTCGGCGCTCGACAAAAGGTTCTGCAGGAAGCCGGCATTCTCATCGACAGGGGTTGCCGCGGCGACCATGGCAGTGGCGGCGGCATCTGTCTGCGATGCGATCTCGGTGCGGGTGGGGACGCCCTTTTCGGCATAGGGGCGCAAGGTCGCAAGCTGCGGCGCATCCGGCGAAATCGCGGCGAGGGTTTCGAGTTCGGCCGCAAACGGCCCGCCACGCTCGAGCGCCGCCTTCAACGCCGACGCGGCGATGGCGAGGGCGATCTTCGGCTGTCCGGCCGTCGCTTCTACCTTGCCGGAAAGTTGCGACACCGACTGCTCCAATGCGGTGAGCCTGCCATCTTGCGCCGCCACCGCCGCGCTGGCCGACTTCACCAGTGTATCGAGGCCGGCCAGTTTTTCGTTGAGCGGGCCGAGATCGACCGGCGCCGTGCCGCCTGCCTTGCCAAGGGCTGCGACCTCCGATTCGATCTGCTTGATCCTGTCGCCCAGTGCGGCGAGCCCGGCAGTGTCGCCTGCTCCGCCGGATTCGACCGCCGATTTCAGCGCCGCGACATCGGCCCTGACCTGCTCCAAGCCTGAAGACAGCCCGACCACTTTGGCTGCTGCATCGCTGTTGCCGCTAGCTTCCTTCAAACCGGCGATTTCGCTCTTCAGCGAAGCGATCTCGCCATTGACGCCCTCGAGCGAGACACCGGCATTGGAGCCCGGCGCGCCGAGCAGGCCCGCAAATTGCAGCCCCCCGGCGCCGAGCAGCGCGATGACGCCACCGATGATACCGGCAGCGATGCCGTTGAAGCCGCTACGCCTTGCCGGGGGCGGTACCATTTCCTCGTCCCGTGCCTCGGTTTTGGCTTTGTTGCCGTCGGTCTGCGTGCGCTTCGCCGATGCGTCCTCGAAATTGTAGTCGAAGGCTTTGGTTTTGCCGGCCGGCGCGTCGGACGATCCGGGATAGGGGAGCTCAGCTTCGCTATCGCCCTTGGCCGCCGCTGGCTGTTCCGATTCGGCCTTGGCGTCGGCATGCTCCCAGGGCTCTAGGTCGGTCTGGTCCGCATGCACCGGCTCTTCGGGAACCTCAGCCTGCGAAGCGTTCTCTGCTTCCTCAGCCTTCGCCTCGTCTGTCTGAGCCCTGGCTGCATCCTCGTCGACGACGCGTGAAACGGCGCCTGGCTCCAGATCGATGGTCACCGGCTCGCGGCGGCTTTTCGAGTGTCGCATCTTCGGCGTCTTGACCATGCCTGGCTCCGCACAATTCGCTTCGTCTCAACGCCTTGCGGCGCACGATGGTTCAGAAAGGGGTCTAGCACATCACCAAGCGGTGAAAAGGGGCGGTGTGATGACGCGGCTCAGAGCCGCGCCTGCAAAAGCGCCAGCAGGGCTTCCTCGTCAGGCCGCGCGGCAATGCGGGTTCTTTCGCTGATGGTATCGTCGAGGGCTGCCGCGATGCGCGCGGAAAGTGTGAAAAACCACGCCTTTTCAAACAGCCCTTGCAGAGCGGGCCGGCTGGCCAGCACTTGGATCGCGGCAGCCGCCTTGGCTGAATAAAGCAGCACCGCGTCGACAGGTTGGCCTGTCAACATCGCAACAACGGCCTCGTCCGAATAACCCAATTGCAGGGTGTCATATGTCTCGACGGCGCGGACCCGGACGCCCGCCGTCTGCAGCCTCTGTTCGAATGCCGGAAAGCGCACGCGCCCGCAGAGATAGGCAATCGTCTTGCCTGAGAGATCACTAGCAAGTCTGTCGGCGAGACCTTCGGCATTGCCCGGGCCTTCGCTGACCGACAAAAACCCTGCTTCACGCGCGGCTTGCGCCGTCCTTTCGCCGACGGCATGGCAAGGCAACGCGGCGAGCGCCGCGATGATTTCCTTCGGCGCATGGCGCACGGCATTGGCGCTGGTGACGGCCACGGCGACGGCATCGTCTGGAACCACTCCGCCATCGACCGCCAAAGCCACCGTATCGGTCAAGGGCAGCAGAACCGGCTGGAACCCAGCGGCCCGAAGTTGCCGTGCTGTGCGCGAGGCGCCGGGTTCCGGTCTCGTCACCAGCACGCAAAGCATTTTCAGAGCCAGCCGTCGAAGAACTTTTCACCGGCCTTGGCCCGCACCGTCCGCGCGGCTTCATCGCCAATGCGGGCGGCGTCCTGCGCCGGTCCCTGCAGCTCGACCGTGTGCGACTGCGTCCCGTCGGGCGAGATGATCAGTCCGGCGAACGACAGTTTTCCGGCCTCGATCGTCGCATAACCAGCGATCGGCGTGCGGCAGGAACCGTCGAGTGCCGCCAGGAAGGCGCGTTCGCAGGCCAGCGCCTGCCCGGTCGGCACATCATGGATAGCCGCCAGCATCTTTTCGACATCGCGGTCGCCGATACGCGTTTCGATGCAGATCGCGCCTTGCCCCGGCGCCGGCGGGAAGATGTCGAGCGGTATCAGGTCGGTGACGACATGCTCGAGCCCAAGGCGCTTCAGCCCTGCATAAGCCAGGATGGTGGCGGCGGCGACGCCTTCGTCGAGCTTGCGCAGCCGCGTCTGCACGTTGCCGCGGAACATCACCACGTCGAGATCGGGCCGCATGCGGCGGATCAGCGCCTGCCGCCGCAGCGACGACGAGCCGACTTTCGCTCCCTGCGGCAGTTCGGCGATCGTCTTCGCCGCCTTGCCGACAAAGGCGTCGCGCGCGTCCTCGCGTGGCAGGAAGGCGGACAATTCGAGACCGTCGGGCAGCTGCGTCGGCATGTCCTTCGACGAGTGCACGGCGATGTCGATGCGGCCCGCCAGCAGCGCCTCCTCGATCTCCTTGGTGAACAGGCCCTTGCCGCCGGCTTCCGACAGCGGCCGGTCCTGGATGCGGTCGCCGCTGGTCGAGATGACGACAACCTCGAACGCCTCCGCCGGCATGCCGTGCGCGGCCATCAGCCGCGCCTGCGTTTCATGCGCCTGTGCCAGCGCCAGCGGACTGCCGCGTGTTCCGATTCTCAAGGTTGTTTGCATGGCGCGCGGTCCGTGATACCCCCGGCCTGAGCATTTTGCAGCCAAGTGGAGCCACTTGGCGTCGCAGAAATGCGGCTAAAGTAACCGAGGCCTTTTCCGGCCTTTCTCCTAGCGGGGAAAGGCCTGACAGACAATCTCTTGGGATAGCGACGAATTGATCCGGGTTCTTGGCATAGAGACGAGTTGCGACGAAACCGCAGCCAGCGTCGTGGCGGTAGACGGCGACGCCGCGCCAAAAATCCTGTCCAACATCGTGCTTAGCCAGATCGAGGAACATGCCGCATTCGGCGGCGTGGTGCCGGAGATCGCGGCCCGCGCCCATGTCGAGGCGCTGGACGGCATCATCGAGGCGGCGCTTGCCGATTCGGGCGTCGCGCTCGCCGAAATCGATGCGATCGCCGCGACCGCCGGTCCCGGCCTGGTCGGCGGGCTGATCGTCGGGCTGATGACGGCCAAGGCGATCGCCGCGGCGGCCAACAAGCCGCTGATCGCCATCAACCATCTTGAAGGTCATGCCTTGACGGCACGGCTGACCGACGGGCTCGATTTTCCCTATCTGCTGCTGCTGGTCTCCGGCGGCCATACGCAGATTCTCGCCGTGCGCGGCGTCGGTGACTATCAGCGCTGGGCAACCACCATCGACGACGCGCTTGGCGAGGCCTTCGACAAGACGGCCAAGATGCTCGGCCTGCCCTATCCCGGCGGACCGAATGTCGAGAAGGCGGCACAGGCCGGCAATGCCTCACGCTTTGTCTTTCCGCGTCCGATGAAAGGCTCGGCACAGCCCGACTTCTCCTTCTCCGGATTGAAGACCGCCGTGCGCCAGGCGGCGACGGCGATTGAGCCCTTGAGCGACCAGGATGTCGCCGACATCTGTGCCTCGTTCCAGGCGGCGGTCGCCGATGCGCTGGCGGACCGCGTTTCTCGCGCGCTGGCCCGCTTTCGAGAAACATTTCCCGCCACCGAGACTCCGGCGCTGGTCGTTGCCGGCGGCGTCGCCGCCAACCGCACTATCAAGGCGATGCTTGAGCGGCTCTGCGTCGAATCCGGCTTCACCTTCATTGCGCCGCCGCTAAAGCTTTGCACCGACAATGCGGCGATGATCGCCTGGGCCGGCATCGAGCGGCTGCACCAAGACATGGCGCAGGAGAACGGCTTCGATTTCGTGCCGCGCTCGCGCTGGCCACTGGATAGCATCTCGACACCGATGGTCGGCTCCGGCCGGCGCGGAGCCAAGGCATGACCGAGGGGGCCATGAGCGGCAACTACACCGCGCCAAGCGGCTGGCGCGTTGCCGTGCTCGGCGGCGGGGCCTGGGGCACCGCCTTGGCCTTGGCCATGCTGCGCGCCGGCCATTTCGTCCGCCTTTACGCGCGCGATCCGGAGACCGTCGCCGCGATCGACCGCGGCGAAAATCCACGCTATCTGCCGGGCATTATGCTCCAGGCCGGCATCGTGGCGACGAGCAACATCCAAGCCGCGCTCGACGGCGCCGATTGTGTGCTGGCGGTGACGCCGGCGCAGTCGCTGCGGGCTACGCTGGCGGCAGCGAAGGACCATATGCCGGCCGGCATCCCGCTCGTTCTCTGCGCCAAGGGCATCGAGCGCGATACAGGCGCCTTGCTGTCGGCAATCGTCGAAGAAATCCTGCCGCAAAATCCGGTCGCGGCCCTGTCGGGCCCAAGCTTCGCCACCGATGTCGCCCGCGGCCTGCCGACGGCCGTGGTCGTCGCCGCCCGCAACGAGACTCTCGCCGCCGATCTCGCCGCCCGCTTTTCGGCCGAAAACCTGCGCTGTTATTCGAATGACGACCTGATCGGCGTCGAAATCGGCGGCGCCTTGAAGAACGTCTTTGCCATCGCCGCGGGTGCCGTCACCGGCGCCGGGCTCGGCGCTAGCGCCCAGGCCGCCATGGTGACGCGCGGCTTTGTCGAACTGCGCCGCATCGGCGCCGCCTTCGGCGCCAGGCCCGAGACCTTGATGGGGCTTTCCGGCCTTGGCGACCTACTATTGACCTGCTCGTCGACCCAGTCGCGCAATTTCGCCTATGGGCTGGCGCTCGGGCAAGGCAAGCCTCTTGCCGGATTGCCGCTGGCCGAAGGCGTGCCGACGGCGGCGATCGCTGCCCGCATCGCCATAGAGCACAATATCGACGCGCCGATTATTGCCGCTGTCGCTGCCATACTGGACGGCGCCATCACCATTCGGCAGGCTGTGACGGCCTTGATGACCCGGCCGCTGAAGACCGAGACCAACGATTGATCCCACGACATCGATCCAACGACCAGGAGAGAGACCATGCTGTTTGCTGTGATTTGCAAGGACAAGCCGGGAAGCCTGCAGGTGCGCCTTGACACGCGGCCCGAGCATATCGCCTTCCTGGAAAGCCTGAACGGCGACAAGAAACTGGCTTTCGCCGGTCCGTTCCTTGACGCCGAAGGCAAGCCCAACGGCAGTCTCGTCGTCGTCGAGGCACCCGACATGGCGGGTGCACAGGCCCTGTCGGCCGCCGACCCCTACGCCAAGGCCGGGCTGTTCGAGAGCGTCGAAATCCGCCCGTGGAACTGGACGTTCAACAGGCCGGCGGCTAGTTAATTCCCGGTCGCCGGTGGATCACCCGCAAGGAGGAGCAAAAGACATGAACTACTGGCTGTTCAAATCCGAACCTTCGGTCTTCTCCTTTGAGGCGTTGAAGGCCAAGGGCAAGGCCGGCACGCAATGGGACGGCGTGCGCAACTACGCCGCACGCAACAACATGAAGGCGATGCAGATCGGCGATCTCGGCTTCTTCTATCATTCCAACGAGGGGCTGAACGTGGTCGGCATCGCCGAAGTCTGCGCGTTGGCGCATCCCGACACCACGACCGACGACCCGCGCTGGGAATGCGTCGACATCCGCGCCGTCAGGGATGTGCCGAACCCGCCGACGCTGGAAGAGGTCAAGGCCAATCCGAAGCTTGCCGACATGGCGCTGGTGCGGCTCGGGCGGCTTTCCGTGCAGCCGGTGACGCCGGCCGAATGGAAGGAAGTCTGCCGCATGGGCGGCCTGACGCCGGCTCCGTGACGGCGCTGACGCCGAACAGCGCGAAACAATTCATCCTCGACAACACGGCGCTGATGGCGCCGCCGCACGTGCCGGAAATTTTTCTGCGCCTCGCCGACGAGGCACATGATTTGTGGCAGCGGACCGAGGATGAGCTGATCGAGATCGGCCTGCCGCCGCCCTTCTGGGCCTTTGCCTGGGCCGGCGGCCAAGGCCTTGCCCGCTATATCCTGGACAATCCCGGCGCCGTGCGGGGCAAGCGCGTCCTCGACTTCGCCTCCGGCTCCGGCCTTGTCGCCATCGCCGCCGCCAAGGCCGGCGCTGCCAAGGTGATCGCAGCCGACATCGATCCGTTCTGTGCAACCGCGATTTGTCTCAATGCCGAGGCCAACGACGTCAAAATCGAATTCCTCGGCACGGATTGCATCGGCACTGATGCGGGATGGGACATGATCCTGGCCGGCGACGTTTTCTACGACAGATCCTTCGCCGACCGGCTGATGCCGTGGTTCTCAACCCTAGTGGCGCGCGGCGCCGAGATTCTTGTCGGCGACCCCGGCCGGTCGTATATGCCGAAGTCCGGGCTGGAACCCCTGGCGGTCTATGAAGTGGCCGTCACACGGGCTCTGGAGGATGCGCTGGTCAAGCGCACGACGGTCTGGCGCTTTGCTTGACGCCATCGCCGAACAGGCGTTCCATCATATCCGCATCTGGAGGGGGACTCATGGATTTTTCAGCAGTGAACTGGCTGGCGGTGATCGCCGCCGCAATCGTGGCATGGCTGTTCGGCGCCGCCTGGTACATGGGCCTGAGCAAGCCATGGCTGAAAGCCGCCAAACTTGACCCGGCCACTATGAAAAAATCGCCTCTGCCCTTCGTGATCAGCTTCATCGCCGAACTGGTCATGGCGTACATATTGGCGCTTGTCGTCGGCGCGATAACGGGCGGCGAGCCGACATTGCTCGCCGGGCTGATCTTCGGCTTCGTGCTTTGGCTGGGCTTTGTCGCCACAACGCTCTCGGTCAACCATCGCTACGAGAATTTCGGCTGGGATCTGACCCTCATCGACGGCGGCCATTGGCTCGGCGTGCTGCTGATCATCGGCGCCGTGATCGGCTGGTTCGGCGCCGCGGCAGCCTGACAGCCTGCCGCAATCTCAGGTCCGCGTCTTGGCGACTTCCTCGAGAATCCAATCGCGAAAGGCGACGATACGCGGATCGTCGGCGGTACTCTCGGGATAGACCAGGAAATACGCGAACTCGGGCGCTACCCGCAGGCCGAGTTCAAAAGGTTGCACCAGCCTTCCCTGGGAAAGGTCGTTCGCCACCATGGCGAAATCGGCGAGTGCGACGGCATTGCCGTCGAGCGCCGCCTGGACGGCATCTGTCGAGTTTTTGAACACGACAGTTCGGCTGTCGTCGAAATCGTTGACACCGGCGGCCGCCATCCACATCCGCCAGTTCGGCCATGTCACGCCTTGTCGCGACCACTCGATATGGGCAAGCGTGTGGTTGAAAAGATCGCGCGGCTCGCGCAGCGGCGGACCGGAGGTCAACAGGCTCGGGCTGCACACCGGAATGAGGATGTTGTCGAACAGCCGGTGGGCGCGAAGTCCCGGGTATTTGCCGGCACCAAAGCGGATGCCGACATCGATGTCATCAAGTTCGAAATCCCGCAGTTCATAGGCGATGTCGAATCTCAGCTCGATATGGGGCTGAAGCTTGCGAAAATCGTCGACGCGACGCATCAGCCATTTTGACGCGAACTGTGCGTCGAGCGTCACCTTCAAAAGGGCCGTGCCGCGCGTCAGCTTGTGCGCCCGCGAAACGGCCCGGCCTAGCAGGTCGAGCGCGTCGGTGGAGGCCTCGAACAGCACAGCGCCCGCCTCGGTTAGCCGGATGGTGCGGCTGGTGCGTGTAAAGAGCACCAGTCCGAGCTGATCTTCGATTTCCTTGATCTGGTGGCTGACGGCGGCTGGCGTCAGGCCCAGCTCATCGGCGGCGCGGGTGAAATTAAGGTGCCGGGCCGCTGCTTCCAGCGTCCTCAAGGCGCGAGTTCCGGGCAGCAGGCGGGTCATCTTATCCTCAAAGAAAACTTGATGATCCAGAGAAAACTACTCGTTTCTCACAGTAATTTCAATATGGCATGATCCAGCCATCGAAGCATTATCAAGCCGGACTTGATGTCCGGAGAGAACGGATCACCCCATGTCCATCATCGCTTTGAATTCATCGACACGCCGTCCGGCCTGGCTGACGGAGGCCCTTGACTGGCTGCGCCATGCCCGGGTCGCGATCAATCTCCCGCACCAGAACGTCGAAGACCTGTCGGATCGGCAGCTGCGCGACGTCGGCGCCAGGCGCAAGGACGTTGCACGCGCCATGGACCGCGAAATGGGCCGCCTCGGCCTTCTCGACATCGGCTGGCAAAGGAATAAAGGCAGTAAAGGAATAGGGGGCTAAAGCGCGCCGACGCGCATCCACTCCCAACTCCCTACTCCCTACTCCCTACTCCCTACTCCCTACTCCCTACCTCACCACCCTCACCACCGTCCGATCCGACAGCAGCGGCAAAAGCCGCGCCATGGTTCGCGCCGTCACCGCCACGCAGCCTTGCGTCGGCGTGAAGCCGGGGCGCGCCAGGTGGAAGAAGATAGCGCTGCCGCGGCCGCGCCGGCGTGGCGCCACGTTCCAGTCGAGCACCAGGCAGGCATCGTAGAGCCGGTCGTCGCGCCGCATGCGTTCGTGGCTGGCACCATAGGGGATCTTGACCGGCCTGTTGTAATTGCGGTCGTCAGGCACTTCGCACCAGCCCAGATCAGGCCCGATCGGCGTCATCGTCAGACGGGTCTTGCGGCCGCTGGAGAACTGATCTCCTCGGAAATATCCCGACAGGATCCGCATCGAGGCCAGCGGCGTGGCGCCGTCGCCTTCGCGCTTGTCGGCCGAGATACCGCCGCCCCCCAGCGCGCACGCAAACACCGTTTTGCCAGCCTGCAGCAGGCCCTGGCTTGGATGGCCGGGCCTGGCTCGCACGGTCAGCACGCGCAGCCCTTTTCGCAAAATTGCGCCGGCTGCATTGCGATCGTGTTTTTTCTTGTATGATCGTGCCACGGAACAAATCACTGTGATCGGCTGTTGTGCCGGTCAGCTTCCGCATAAACAGGCAGCGGTCAACTGAATTTTCTTTTCAAAACAACGGATTGATCCATGACTTCACGCACCATTCTAATCGTCGATGACGATGACGACCTGCGCGGCACCCTGGTCGAGCAATTGTCCCTTTACGAGGAATTCGACGTGCTGCAGGAATCGACTGCGGCAAAAGGTGTCGCCACTGCGCGCGGCGGCCTCATCGATCTGCTCATCATGGATGTCGGGCTGCCCGACATGGATGGCCGCGAAGCGGTAAAGATCCTGCGCAAGGGCGGCTACAAGGCGCCCATCATCATGCTCACCGGCCACGACACCGATTCGGATACGATCCTTGGCCTCGAAGCCGGCGCCAACGACTATGTGACGAAGCCGTTCCGTTTCGCTGTGCTGCTCGCGCGCATTCGCGCGCAATTGCGCCAGCATGAGCAGAGCGAGGACGCCACTTTCTCGGTTGGGCCTTACACCTTCAAGCCCAGCCAGAAACTGCTGATCGACCCGCGCGGCGGCAAGGTGCGGCTGACGGAGAAAGAGGCTTCGATCATCAAATATCTCTATCGCGCCGACCAGAAGGTGGTGACGCGCGACGTGCTGCTCGAGGAAGTGTGGGGCTACAATTCCGGCGTCACCACGCACACGCTGGAAACTCATGTCTACCGGCTACGCCAGAAGATCGAGCGCGATCCTTCCAATGCGGAAATTCTTGTGACAGAAAGCGGTGGCTACAAGCTGGTTCCTTAAACATTTCATTATCCAATGAGCGGTCTGGGCGGGACTGCTGTCGGGTGCGATCCTGTCGGAGGGGGATTCAGGATCGACTCGTGAAGGAGGGATTGGACTGACCGTTCGGGGACACAGCTAGATGGCGCTGGATGACGACATCCGCATCCTGTCCGCCGTGAGGCTCTTCGAGGGCTTCACGCAGGAACAATTGCGCCTGCTCGCCTTTGGCGCCGAGAACACCAGGCTGCTTGCCAACCACAAGCTTTACCGCGAGGACGACGAGGCCGATTCGGCCTATATCGTGGTCAGCGGGCGTATCGTCCTCTATCGGGAGCAGGATGGCGAACGCATCCCGATCGGCACCGCCGGCCCCGGCACGATCCTGAGCGAACTGGCGTTGATCGCCGACACCAATCGGCTGACCAGCGCATCGGCCGAAATCGATTCCGAAGTGATCCGGCTCAGCCGCAAGATGTTCCGCCGTATCCTGGAGGAATATCCCGAAGTGGCGGTGCAGTTGCACCAGCGCATCCTGGAGGATTTCCAGGCGATGATCCGCCGCATCGAAGAGCTGGCGCCGCGCTTCTCCGGCTGAGATGGAGGCGCAGATATACGGGCTGACCGTACTGCCGCCCGGACCTGAGGGTTCCGTTGACAGGCAACAGGTGAAATCCTACAGAACCCCTCGAAGGCGGGCGGCCTAACAGGCACCGCCACCACCAGGCTCCTGGGGGAGCGAGGCATGCTGCCAGCTCGGTATGAGACGATCATCCTGTATGCCCGCAACGACGCGTTCGGCGACGGATTGATCCGGATTCCGGCTTTGCGCGCCGCCAGAACCGCGTTCCCCGATAGTTTTATCGTCTACGGAACCACCGGCTCGTCGTCCCTTGAACATGTCCTCGATCGCCATGCCGGCCACTTGGTCGATGCGATCAATGTACGGACGCCTCTGGCGCATCTCGTCGCCAGCCACCGCAAGGGCAAGGGGCGATTGGCCGTTGTCGATTTCCGCATCTCGGCGCGTTGGCTGCTCCAGGCCTCGGCGTCGCTGCTCGGCCGCGGAATCGCCTATGAAGCGAACTTTCCGGGTTTCGCTCTTTCCTGGCGCCCTGGCCAAAGGTCGGAAGCACGACCCGAGCACAATGCATGGCGTTACCACCGCCTCATCGAGCGTCTTGCGGGCAAACGGTTGCCTTTCGACCATCGGCTGGAGCCCACCCCGGCCGCACGGGCAGCGGCCAGGAGCCTGGCGGACGGCAAGCATGCTCCCTTGATCGTTGTCGCGGCGCATGGCGATGGCGGCAAACGCATGACGGCGGATCAGGTTGTCGCTATCTCCGGCAGCATGATCGCCGACGGGGCAAATCTTCTCTATGTGAAAACCCCGGGTGACGGCCCTGATATGGCTGAACTGGCCCAACGCGTGCCGAAGCTGCAGCTTGTCGATTCCAGCACGGTCGAGGGTGTCGATGTCAGCGATGTTCTGCTGGCGCTCGGAGAGTTTGCCGATCTTTACATTGGCGCCGAAGGCGGTATCGCACATCTCATGGCGACCGTGATGACGCCGATGGTTATCGTCAGTGGCGGCGCCAACATGGCCCGTTGGCGGCCGCTTTCCAACTGCGTGGACGTGATCGAGTCCCGGCATGCGAGTCCATCCGGCCTGGTCGCCAATGTCCCGGCGCCGAAAATCATCGAGGCGGCCCAGCGGATGCTGGCGACGCGCCACCGCGACCATCCCTATCTGCTGGATCACGCGGCAGGCCTGTCAACGCAGCAATTTCGGGACAACGACACGCGCAAAGACAAGGACTTGAAGCGCGCCGTTTGAATTTGTTTGGCGGCAGCGTCAGGCCTGCCTCACCTGAGTATCGACATACCTAATCCAGATCGAACCGTGCGATGACGGGTACGTGGTCCGACGGGCGCTCCCAGCCGCGCGCCAGGCGCAGGATCTCGTAGCCGGAAAAGCTGGGCACCAGATTTGGCGACGACCAGACATGGTCGAGCCGCCGGCCGCGGTTAGACGCTTGCCAATCCTGCGCTCGGTAGCTCCACCAGGTGTAGAGCTTCTGCTCAGGCGGCACATTGAGCCGCATCAGGTCGGTCCAGTTGCCGGCGAGGCGCATCGCTTCGAAATTTTCCGTCTCGACCGGCGTGTGGCTGACGACGTTGAGCAGCTGCTTGTGCGACCAGACGTCGTGTTCGAGCGGCGCTATGTTGAGGTCGCCGACCAGTACCGAGCCGGACACCTCGTCATGTTCTGCCCGGATGGCATTCATCTCGGCGACGAAATCGAGTTTGTGCTTGAACTTCCTGTTGATGACGGGATCCGGTTCGTCGCCACCGGCCGGAACGTAGAAATTGTGCAGCAGGATCGCCTTTCCGCCGGCTCGCACCGTCACCGAGAGGTGCCGGCTGTCCTCGATTTCGCAGAAACGCCGCTTCTCGACCACTTCGATCGGCCGCCGCGCCACCGTCGCGACGCCGTGATAGCCCTTCTGGCCATGGAAGGCGATGTGCTCGTAGCCGAGCTTGCGGAAGGCCTTTTCGGGAAACAGCTCGTCCGGAACCTTGGTCTCCTGCAGGCAGAGCACGTCAGGCGCATGCTCGACGAGCAGGCGTTCGACGATCGGCATGCGCAGCCGAACGGAGTTGATGTTCCAGGTGGCGATGGAAAAGGGCATTGGCAATCCAGGACAGCGTACAACCGGCCAGAACCGATTGGTCCCGGCGGGGAAGACGCCTTTTGACGGAGTCAGCCCGGGAAATTGCCAGCCGCGGGCGGCAAAGACAAGCCGGGCAACGCCCGACGAGGCGCGGCCCGGTGCTTTCCACAGCTATAATGACAGGCTTAGCGCGGCCTGTTGGTGTTGAGCTCGCGGTTCGCCGTGTAGTCGATGGCAAAAGTGTCAGGCGCGAAGCTGACGCCTTCCTTGGTGTTGAAGATCATCACCGTCGTATCCTTGCCCTGCGCGTCGGTGATCGTCCATTGTCGCAAATCGAAGGTTTTCGGATCGAACATCATGGTGATCTTCGAATTGCCGAACACCGATTTGTCGGCGAGCTGGATGGTGGTGAGGTCATCCTCCTGCTTGACGCTTTTGACCCGGTCGCCGGAGAGGTCGATCCTGTCGTCGAGCAGCAGCTTCAAAGGCGTCTTCGACAGCGGATAGAGATCTGACGTGTTGAGCTTCTTGTTCAGGATGACCACCGACTTGCCGTCTGAAATCACCCGGAAGTTTGAAGAGCCATCATAGTTGAAGCGGATCTTGCCCGGCCGTTCGAGGAAGAACTTGCCGCCGGTCTGCTCGCCCTTGGGGCCGAACTGCACGAATTCTCCGCTCATCGATTTGACCGAGGAAAAATGGTCGGCGATCTTCTGTGCCGCGGCCGGCACGGCCGCCTGCGCCGAGGCCAGCACCTGGAAGCCGGGCACCGCGTTGAAGGCTGCCGCCCCTGCAATCGCCAGGCCGAGGCCCAGCAACTGACGCCGTGAGGGAGCAACTTTGCCGGGCGCTGAAGGATCATTTTTCATGTCGGTCACTCTCATCTGATTCCTGAGCTGTTCTGTGCTTGGACCGCCAGTTAGGCTGAAATTTGGCGGGTCAGGCGTCCCTCAGTCGCTTCAACGCCTTGAAACGTTCAAGGTTGCCGGACCGGCTGTCACAAGGTCAGGCCCTTCTTGTCAGAACTTGTCGTCTTCGGTCGGCACCAGGATCTCGCGCTTGCCGGCATGGTTGGCCGGGCCGACGATGCCCTCCTTCTCCATCTTCTCGATGATCGAGGCGGCGCGGTTGTAGCCGATGCCCAGCCGGCGCTGGATATAACTGGTCGAGGCCTTGCCGTCGCGCAGCACCACTGAAACCGCCTGATCGTAAGGATCGTCGGAATCCTCGAAATTGCCGTTGCCGCCACCACCGCCTGAACCGCCCTTGCCGGACGGCTCGTCGTCGTCCTCGCCGTCGTCCTCGGTAATGGCATCGAGATATTCCGGCACGCCCTGCCGCTTCAGATGCGCGACGATCTTCTCGACCTCTTCGTCGGCGACGAACGGGCCGTGCACGCGCTGGATACGGCCGCCGCCGGCCATGTAGAGCATGTCGCCCATGCCGAGCAGCTGCTCGGCGCCTTGTTCGCCCAGGATGGTGCGGCTGTCGATCTTCGACGTCACCTGGAAGGAGATGCGGGTCGGGAAATTGGCCTTGATGGTGCCGGTGATGACGTCGACCGACGGCCGCTGCGTGGCCATGATGACATGGATGCCGGCGGCGCGCGCCATCTGCGCCAGGCGCTGCACGGCACCTTCGATGTCCTTGCCGGCAACCATCATCAGGTCCGCCATCTCGTCGATGATGACGACGATATAGGGCATCGGTTCGAGATCGAGATTCTCGGTCTCGTAGATCGCCTCGCCGGTCTGGCGGTCGAAGCCGGTCTGCACGGTGCGCGAAATCTTTTCGCCCTTCTTGTCCGCCTGGCTGACGCGGGCATTGAAACCGTCGATGTTGCGCACGCCGACCTTGGACATCTTGCGGTACCGGTCCTCCATCTCGCGCACGGTCCATTTCAGCGCCACCACAGCCTTCTTCGGATCGGTAACAACCGGCGTGAGCAGGTGCGGGATGCCGTCATAGACCGACAGTTCCAGCATCTTCGGATCGATCATGATCAGCCGGCAATCCTGCGGCGTCAGCCGGTAGAGCAGCGACAGGATCATGGTGTTGATGGCGACCGATTTGCCAGAGCCGGTGGTGCCGGCGACCAGCACGTGCGGCATCTTGGCGATGTCGACGATGACCGCTTCGCCATTGATGGTCTTGCCCAGCGCCAGCGCCAGCTTGGCTTTCGTCGTCTCGAAATCACGGCTGGCCAGAATCTCCCTGAGATAGACGGTCTCGCGCTTGGCGTTCGGCAGTTCGATGCCGATGGCATTGCGGCCGGGCACCACGGCGACGCGGCAGGCGATGGCGCTCATCGAGCGGGCAATGTCGTCGGACAGGCCGATAACCCGCGACGATTTGATGCCAGGCGCCGGTTCGAGTTCATAGAGAGTGACCACCGGACCGGGACGGACGGCGATGATCTCGCCCTTGACGCCGAAATCCTCCAGCACGCCTTCGAGCAGGCGCGCATTCTGCTCCAGCGCGTCCTTGGACAGGCTGGCGTCGCGCACCACGTTCTTCGGTTCCGACAGGAAGTGCAGCGACGGCATTTCGAATTTTTCCGAGCCGATCAGCGATGTCTGCGCCTCCCGCTGGACACGGGCGCCGGGAGCCGGACGCGGTGCCGGTGCCTCGACGCGGGTGGCGGCATCGGAGCGGAACGGCTGGACCTTGGTGGTGCCACGCCTGATGGGCTCCTGTTCCGGCTCGAAATCCAGATCGTCGTCGGCTTCGAAAATATCGGCATCGTCGGGGTCGAGCGAGACGCTGCGGTCATTGACCATGGCGGCGAAGAATTCGGGCTCGACGCGGGCGCGGCCAGCCTGGCTCATCCGCGTTTCAGCGAACTCAGCCGATTCGACCCGTTCGGCGGCGCGCCGCCAGGCGGTGGAGCGCTGTTCCATCTCCGGCTCGTACTCGTCACGCTCCTGCCTTCGGCGCGCGGCGCGGCGGTGCATCCACGCGCGGAACGAGAGCCACCAATGAGTAATTGCCCCGAGCGCCAGGATACCCTCGTCGCCTTCGTCCTCATCATTGTCGAACAAAAGGTCGTCCTCGCGCGGATCTGTAGCGGGCTCGTCCTCCATGACGGCAAATCCGTTCTTGCGTCCGATCAGCGCCGACCCATGGGCAAAGAGCCACAGCGCGGGCGCGGCCAACAGGATGGCGATGATGCTGGCGATAAGCCCGGTCGGATAGCCGCCGATGACGACGCTTGGGATCTTCAGCACCATGTCGCCAAACACGCCGCCGAGGCCGGTAGGGAGCGGCCAGGTCTTGGGCGGTACCACACAACCGGCCATTGCCGCGGCCAACAGCGCGAAGCCGAACCAGGACAGCCCTCGCTTGGGCAGCCTGTCGATGCCGCGCGCGGAAAACAGCAGGAACCCCCAGATCACCGTCGGAACCAGCGCTGCGACGGCGGCGAGGCCGAAGAACTGCATAGCCAGATCGGAGAACACGGCACCCGCATAGCCCATGGCGTTGGTGACGGTGTTGTTCGTCGCGTGGGAGAAGCTCGGATCGGCGACGTTCCAGGTGGCAAGGCTGGCGACCCCGAAGGCGGTGAGCGCGAACAGCCCAGCGCCGACCAGCCGCCCGACCTGACGCCGCGCGAAGGCTTGGATGCCGTGCCCCGTATCGGCCAGCGCGAGCGGTGCTGAAGCCCCTGAACGCATGCTTTTCCCCGTCTGTCATGGACTCGCCAGGTGCGTGGCGCACTCCGGCAGATTCGGGTCTCAGACTATCGGTGGGAAGGTTAAAGGCGCATTAACTATAAGGGGTTGAGGTGATCAAACCTCGTTACCACCGGTTGAGCCGCTTGGAATGCCGGACCTCGGCCTGCGGATCCTGATCGCCGCGGCCCTGACGGTGGCGGCCGTGCTGATTGTCAGGAATTGCCCCATTCCCGGACATGCTGGCAGATAGACCTGCCGTGGAACAAGACAGGAGCGGGCCTGCGTGCCCGCCATTGTCCTTTTGGCAACAAAAGATCGGGCTCGGCGCCCGGCAGGTCAGTTGGCGCCACCGAGCGCCTGCAGGTTTGCGCAGAATTCGGCGTGCGGCTTGCTCATCGCCGCATCCTGCCAAAAAAGAGGCCCGGAAATTATCCGGGCCTCAATGCGTGAACTCCTTTCGAGAGTGTCACGACGGGATGGTTTGGGGGGCCGGCGGGAGGAGGTTCCACCGGCCCCGTGAGGCGGAGCTGGCCTTACGGCACCACTTCGCCATGCTGGGAGATGTCGAGGCCTTCGACCTCTTCCTGGGTCGTCGGACGCAGGCCGACCAGCGCCTTGACGATGTAGAGGATCACGAAGGTTGCAATCCCCGTCCACACGATGGTGACGGCGACGCCGTAGATCTGCTTGCCGAGCGAAGCGCCTGCACCGAGGCTGTTGATCGCCGGATCGGCGAGCACACCGGTGAGCAGAGCGCCGATGACACCGCCGACGCCATGCACGCCGAAGGCATCGAGCGAGTCGTCATAGCCGAACATGTGCTTGACCTTGACCGCCGAGAGGTAGCAGACGACGCCCGCAACGATGCCGACGATGAAGGCGCCCGTCGGGTTGACGAAGCCGGAGGCAGGCGTCACCGCGACCAGGCCGGCGACGGCGCCGGAGATAATGCCGAGCACCGAAGGCTTCTTGGCGACGATCCATTCGGCGAACATCCAGGCGAGTGCCGCGGCTGCGGTCGCAACCTGGGTGTTGAGCATTGCAGCGCCGGCGAGGCCGTCGGCGGCCAGTTCCGAACCGGCGTTGAAGCCGAACCAGCCGACCCACAGCAGCGAAGCGCCGATCACCGAATAGACCAGGTTGTGCGGCGCCATGTTGGTGGCTCCGTAGCCTTCACGCTTGCCGAGAACCAGCGCGCAGACGAGACCCGCGACACCGGCGTTGATGTGGACGACCGTGCCGCCGGCAAAGTCGAGCACGCCGGCCGTGCCGAGGAAGCCGCCGCCCCAGACCCAATGCGCGATCGGCACGTAGATGACCAGCAGCCACAGCGCCATGAAGATCAGCAGCGCCGAGAACTTGAAGCGTTCGGCGAAGGCGCCGGCAATCAGCGCCGGAGTGATGATGGCGAAGGTCATCTGGAACATCGAGAACACGAATTCAGGAATATTCGCGACGCCCGGCAGCCACAGCGAGGCAGTGGTGATGCCGTGATGGAAGAATTTCGAGGTGCCGCCGAGATAGCTGTTCATGCCGCCGCCGTCGGAAAAGGCCAGCGAATAGCCGAACATGAACCACAGCACCGTCACCAGGCAGGTGATGGCAAAGCTCTGCATGATGGTGGCGAGCACGTTCTTCTTGCGCACCATGCCGCCGTAAAACAGCGCCAGACCCGGGATGGTCATCATCAGCACGAGCGCCGTCGAGGTCAGCATCCAGGCGGTGTTGCCGGTGTCGAGCACCGGGGTCGGGGCAGCCGGTGCAGCCGCTGCCGCGGCAGGAGCCGCTTCCTGCGCGAAGGCGGCGACCGTGCCCAATGCTGCGAGAGCGAGCGAACCCAAAAGGGCGGCCCGTCCCGTCGTCTTCAAGGTAGAAGGAATATTCATTGAACTCTCCATTGGAATACGTGATCGCCGCTCAGAGCGCGTCGGTGTCTGTTTCGCCGGTGCGGATGCGCACCGCCTGTTCGATGCCGAAAACGAAGATCTTGCCGTCGCCGATCTGGCCGGTCTTGGCGGCTGAGGTGATGGCTTCGACGGCCTTGTCGACCATGTCGGCACTGACCGCGACTTCGATCTTGATCTTCGGCAGGAAGCTGACCGCGTATTCCGCCCCGCGATAGATTTCCGTGTGCCCTTTCTGACGCCCGTAGCCTTTGACTTCGGTGACGGTCAGGCCCTGGATGCCGACGGCGGTAAGCGCTTCGCGGACCTCGTCGAGCTTGAACGGCTTGATGATTGCCATCACGATTTTCATAAGGTTGCACCCTTTGCTGTTGCGGTCCCCCGCGTTTGCACGACTTCACCGATCCTAAAGAGCCGGAGAGTGCCCACGTGGATTCAAGCTCCGTGCCAAGTGCCGAAGCAGGGTGTTAACCCGTTGTAAACAAAGGGATGAAGGCGGCCAAAGCCGTGAGGTGCCCGCAACAACGGCAAAGCATATGCTTAAAAACTATGCAATTTTCGAAAAATGCCTACTCTATAGGCGGTCGCTTCAGCCGGATCAGCCCTTCTTGCGCAACCGAGGCAATCAACGTGCCGTCGCGGGCAAACAGCGACCCGCGCGTGAAGCCGCGCGAGCCCTGTGTCGACGGACTGTCCTGCGTGTAGAGCATCCAATCGTCGAGCGCATGGCTGCGATGGAACCACATGGCATGGTCGAGGCTCGCCGCCTGGATATCGCGGTCGAAAATGGCGCGGCCATGCGCAAAAGTCGAGGTGTCGAGCAGCGTCATGTCGGAGAGATAGGCGAGCACCGCCGCCTGGATGGCGCGATCCGCCGGAACCGGACCGGTGGTGCGGATCCAGATGTTCTGCTTCGGCTCCAGCTTTTCGCGGCTCGTGTAATGCTTCAGCATCACCGGCTTCATCTCGATCGGCCGGTCGCGCTCCCAATAGCGTTTGATGCCTTCGGGCACGGCCTCGCCGAACTTGCCCAGCAACTCGCGCTGCGACAGCAACGTGTCGGGTCCGGCAACGTCCCGCGGCATCGGCACCTGGTGTTCGAGACCGACCTCATCCTGCTGGAACGAGGCCTCCAGCGAAAAGATCGCCTGGCCGTGCTGGATCGCCACCACGCGCCGCGTGGTGAAGGAGCCGCCGTCGCGGATGCGGTCGACCTCGTACACGATCGGCACCTTGGTGTCGCCGGGCCGCATGAAATAGCCATGCAGCGAATGCACGTGACGATCAGGGTCGACGGTTCGCTGCGCCGCGACCAGTGCCTGGGCGATGGTCTGGCCGCCGAAGACGCGCTGCCAGTCGAGCAAGGGACTGCGACCACGATACAGATTGTGTTCCAGCTTCTCGAGGTCGAGAATGCCGAGAAGCTCGTCCATGGCTGCCGTCATATTTCGTGCCCTCGCCGCAGAAGTGTTATGGCGGTTTCCGACAGGACGGACAGGCAGTCAAGACGCAAGACGCGACCGGCGCGCAAGGAGCGAAGTTGATGCAACGCAAGGTGGACACGAAAACCAAGTCTGGACTCGATGTTCTGGTCGCCGGCGCCGGTTATGTCGGCCTGGCCAGCGCCGTATCGCTGAAGCAGGCCCGTCCGGGCCTTGCCGTCGCTCTCGTCGATGCCGCGCCGGCCGGTGTCTGGCAAAGGGATGGCCGCGCTTCGGCCATTGCCGCCGCCGCCTGCCGCATGCTCGACCAGCTCGGCGTGTGGGCCGAAATGGCGCCGCAGGCCCAGGCGATCACCGAGATGATCATCACCGATTCGCGCACCTCCGATCCGGTGCGTCCGGTCTTCCTGACCTTCGACGGCGAAGTCGCGCCGGGCGAGCCGTTCGCACATATGGTCGCCAACAAAGTGCTGAACGGCGCCTTGCGCGCCCGCGCCGAGAAACTCGGCATCGACATCATCGAAGGCGTGGCGGTGCTGGGTTTCGAGACCAACGGCGGTGGCATCACCGTGCATCTCGCCGACGGTGCGACGCTGAAGGCGCGGCTGCTGGTCGCCGCCGACGGCGTCAACTCCAAGCTGCGCGACATGGCCGGCATCAAGACGGTGAAGTGGGAATATGGCCAGTCCGGCATCGTCTGCACGGTCGCGCATGAACGCCCGCACAATGGCCGAGCCGAAGAGCATTTCCTGCCGGCCGGCCCTTTCGCGACGTTGCCGCTCAAGCCCAGCGAGGACGGCACCAATCGCTCGTCGATCGTCTGGGTCGAGCGCACGCAGGATGCCGAGAAGCTGGTGGCCGGTGACGACCTCGTCTTCGAGCATGAACTCGAACAGCGCTTTAGTCTGAAGCTCGGCGAGATCCGCGTTGCCGACAAGCCGCGCGCCTGGCCGCTCGGCCTCACCATCGCCCGCGCCTTCGTCGCTCCGCGCATCGCGCTCGCCGGCGACGCCGCCCACGGCATCCATCCGATCGCCGGACAGGGCCTCAATCTCGGCTTCAAGGATGTCGCCGCACTTGCCGAGGTGATCGTCGAGGCCGACCGGATCGGCCAGGATATCGGCGCGCTCGACGTGCTCGAACGCTACCAGCAATGGCGCCGCTTCGACACGGTCCAGATGGGCATCACGACGGATGTGCTGAACCGGCTGTTTTCCAACGACATCGGCCCGCTGCGCGCCGTCCGAGACATCGGCCTCGGCTTGGTCGAACGCATGCCGCGCCTGAAGGAGTTCTTCATCCGCCAGGCATCGGGGCTGTCCGCTAGCACGCCGAGGCTGCTGAAGGGTGAGGCGATTTGAGCGCCCAAAATAGGCAGTAGAAAACCACCCCAGCAATCAGGACGCCGGCCCGAAAGTCCCGAGCCGCTGCGCAGCATCGGTCACCTCTATGCCGAGCCGCGCAAGCACATCCTCGCAGCCGGGATGGAGACGGTTCTTCATCATGAACTTTCTCGGCGCTATTGCTGAACGCTCTCCGAGCCCCGGTGGTGGAATAAAATATCTAAAAAACTCAAATTATGGATCGTTTGTATTTCGTGTGGATTTGTTCTGTGGATTTTGGGGTATTTTGTACCAAATCCATATTTCCCGTCATTTTCCCTTGATTTGCTTGCGATTTGCCGGCAACATGAAGGCTCAAAACAAAAACGAAATGAGAGCGAAATGACCAACATCTATGCATCGCCTGAAAAGGTTCAGTACGCCAAGCGGTTGTTTGAAATTGGTATCGAATACCTAGAAGCTCAGGGCTATGAGGTTTCGCGCGTTCCGCGTGCCGGAAAGAAGAGCCTGCGCCGTGTGAAGAAGGGCAAGGAGGAGTTCAACGTCGCTATCCGCACGTCACAGGACCAGTGGTTTGCCTTCCCCCGCGAGGACGCGACCGGCAATTGGTTGGGCATGGATGATGTCGAAGTGCAGCGGGTTATTGTTGTCGCCCTCAATACCCGCGAGGAAGGGAAGGAAAAGATTGGCCTCGTTCACGATTTTTTAGCCTCGGATGTTCGGGATCGCTTGAATAAGAATTTTGAGGCCCGTTACGCGGCAAACCCGAATGTCGATATCTCACATGGCAACTGGATTTCCCTGTACCACAAGGAAGCCAACGAGCCGGTTTCATTTGTCGGCGCTGGTATCGGTTTGAAGTTTCCGCCGAAGGATCGCGTTCCGCTGTTCGGCGCAACCAGCAACCAGGTTGAGGAGGAAGACCTAGTCGAAGCTGATAGGTCGAGTGAACTCCCTGTCGCCGAGATCGTTGTCGAGCCGTTGACTATTCCTGAGGCGAAGCGCCGCCTTGCTTTCACTTTCGGCGTCGATCCTTCGGCTATCAAGATCACTGTTGAGGGCTAATTTCCCTCAACTCCACTGCCTCAATCCACCGGTCCCGTCTGACATAATCTGGGCCTAGTCTCATTTATTGTGGGCCGGCGCTGATCGGGATCTATGGTCGCAATTAACGTTGTCCAAAAATCGCGATGATCTCGGGCCCGGGTACGCCTCTCGTTCTTTCAAAGATGAACTGCGCTGGCTCAATTGACTTCGAAACCCAGCTTCTGCCGCAGCCGCAAAATCCTCTGGTCGGATATCTGGAGGCGTTTCTCGCCGCCTTGGGCGGCGCGGTTGACCATCTGCAGCAGGTCGTTGCGCTCGGCGACATCAAGGCGTTCGCGCAGGAACGGCGCCAGCTTGTCGATGACAACAGTGGTGTCGTCGATCTGTGCTGCCGCCCATTTGGCGTAGATCACCGCTTCGTCCGTCTTCTTCTTGTCGGCGATCTCGGAGATCACCAAGCGAATGACAGCCTCGCGTCGCGGCAGGACCGGCCCTTCCTCGGAGACGATTGCGGTGATCAGCGTCGCGGCGGCCACCACCGGATCGTCGATCGCGGTTAGTGGCGACAGGGCCGCCTGCTTGCGCAGCTTCTTGCGGCGCACCGAACCCTGGACCCGGCCGATGACATCGGCAACGTCACGCGCAGCCTCGTTCATGGCCTTCATCCGGTACCACCAGAACGCCGCCGCGCCCAGCACGCCAAGGACAGCAATCAAGAACGGCATGCCGACACCCCCCAAAATCCCGCCAACGATAGGAGAACTCTTGCGGTGCTTCAACATGCAAGAGTTGCGCCGGGCGAAGAACTCGGCCCCCGTCAGGCGCTTCCGACGAAACCACCGCTCCAGACGACGGGCGACGAAGGAATCGCCTCTACGATCCCGGCACATGGTAGATCGCGCGCACCTCGATAGTGCCGATTTCGGCCAGCGGAATCTCGGCGGCGATCTCCAGCGCCTGGTCAAGATTATCAGCCTCGATCATGACGAAGCCGAGCAATTGCTCCTTGGTTTCGGCGAACGGGCCGTCGGTGATCAGGCTCTTGCCCTTGCGCCTGCGAAGGGTCTTCGACGTTTTCACCGATTGCAGCGCCTGGGCGATGATCAGTATCCCGCGCTGATCCAACGAACGGTCATGAGCCATCGAATCGGCATCGAGCTTGGCCAGACGCTCCGGCGTCATGGCATGGAGGTCCTTTTCCTCACCATAGACCAGACAGACATATTTCATTTCCAGCTCCCTTGCTGCGTCGAACCAGTCGAACCATAGGATGCGGTGACGAGCGTGTCAGCGTTGCCCCTGACCGCCGCCGCATAGTCGAGAAGGCACGCCGCGATGCCGATGATGGCAACCGCCGCCAGAAGCCGGCCAAAGCCGGACGCCGGCGGATGCAACCAGAAGTCTTCTCGTCGCCCGGCCTTGTGGCCTGCGCCTTTCCACAGTGCGAAAAACAGATTGTCCATGCGAACCTCCATCCGGCCACAACCTCATGGCCGCCCGCAGGACGGGCGCGGGAGATCAAAGCCGACATTTTTGCACATGCACTTTTTCGAAAAGAATTTGGCCACCAACTGCGCAGTGGTTCAAAGAGCGCAGTGGCCTTCGCCTTCGCGCGCGCTATAGTTGACCGGACGCCGGGGGCTCCCCCAGGCAACCAGCCGCGGCGACCCCAGCCACGACAACCAAGGAGGAATTCATGGACCGCACCGCAAACGCCGTCTGGAAAGGCGATCTGAAGGGGGGCACGGGCACGCTCGACACCCAGAGCGGAACCCTGAAGGGCACGCCCTATTCGTTCAAGGCACGCTTCGAGGACGAAAGCGGCAAATCCGGCACCAATCCGGAAGAGCTGATCGCGGCGGCGCACGCCGGCTGCTTTGCCATGCAGTTCTCTCATTTCCTGGCCGAGAACGGCACGCCCGCCACCGAACTCGACGCCAAGGCGGTGGTGACGCTGGTTCCCGGCACGGGGATCTCCGGCAGCGCCCTCACGGTGGTCGGCAAGGTGCCCGGCATCGATGCCGCGAAATTTGGGGAGCTGGCCGAAAAGGCCAAGGCCGGATGTCCGGTCTCGAAGGCGCTCGGCGCCATAAATGTATCGCTTGACGCTCGGCTCGGCTGAGCACTCGGGATTCGGCGTGATGACCCGGCGCGAACGCACAGGCGCGCCGGGGTTATGCGCCCAGCGCGTCTAGCCGGGCGCGAAGTGCGGCGACTTCCTGCTCCAGCGCCTCCAACCGCGCCTCCATGTCGGAAGCCGGCAGGGCCGATACATTCCGCTGCGCCGAAAGGGCTGCAACGTCCACCGGGCCGCTGAGGAGATGCACGTAGCGGTCCTCGCGTTGGCCTGGTCCGCGCGGGATTTCCTGGATGAGTGGCGGTCGGCGGCCAATCAGCATATCGAGTTCGGCGCGCAGATCTTCGACCGATGAGAACCGCGCCATACGCTCGCTCCGCGCCAGCAGTTCATGTGCCGTCTGCGGCCCGCGCAGCAACAGCAGGCCGATCAAGGTGGTCTGCGGCGTGGTCAGCGAGAAGCGCTGCGCCATCTGGTGCTCGTAGCGCTCGACGCGCGAACCGAACATCTGCCGCACCAGCCCCTTTTGTTCGAGTAGCTTCAGCCCCCGGTGCACCTCCACCTGTTCCAGCGCCATCACCGGTTCCCGCGCCGTCTTCTGGTTGGCGGCGGCCAGTGCTGCATTGAGCGTCAGCGGATAGACATCCGGCGTCAGCTCCTTCTTCTCGATCAGGCAGCCGAGGATGCGCGCCTCGATGGGGGAAAGAATTGGAAGATCATCGCTCATTGGATTTGCTCGCGCCGGCAACCAACCTGCCGCCTAGACCCTTCTCTCCACCATCATCTTCTTGATCTCGGCGATCGCCTTGGCCGGGTTGAGGCCCTTGGGGCACGTTTGCGCGCAGTTCATGATGGTGTGGCAGCGATAGAGCCGGAACGGATCCTCGAGATCGTCGAGCCGCTCGCCCTTTGCCTCGTCGCGGCTGTCGATCAGCCAGCGATAGGCCTGCAAAAGCGTTGCCGGCCCGAGATAGCGATCCCCGTTCCACCAGTAGCTCGGGCACGAGGTCGAGCAGCAGGCGCACAGGATGCACTCGTAGAGCCCGTCGAGCTTCTCGCGGTCCTCATGGCTCTGCAGCCATTCCTTGGCCGGCTCAGGCGACACCGTCTTCAGCCATGGCTGGATCGAGGCATGCTGGGCGTAGAAATTGGTAAGGTCCGGCACCAAATCCTTGACCACCTGCATATGCGGCAGCGGATAGACCTTGACGGCGCCGGAAATGTCGTCGCATCCCTTGGTGCAGGCCAGCGTGTTGGAGCCGTCGATGTTCATGGCGCAGGAGCCGCAAATGCCCTCGCGGCAGGAGCGGCGCAAGGTCAGCGTCGGATCGATCTTGTTCTTGATCCAGAGCAGCGCGTCGAGCACCATCGGCCCGCAATCGTCCATGTCGACGAAATAGGTGTCGATGCGCGGGTTCTCGTCATCGTCCGGTGACCAGCGGTAAATGCGGTACTCGCGCAGATTGGTTGCGCCTTCCGGCTTCGGCCAGGTTTTCCCCGCCTTGATCTGCGAATTCTTGGGGAGTGTCAGTTCGACCATTACCTCAGGTCCTTTCGGATGACGAGCTTCAGCCCGGACCAGATTTCATTGACGGCGGCCACTTTCACGTCGACGAGATCGCGCTTCAGCGCCTCGGCGCGAACAACGCCCTCGGTGACGTCGGTGGCCACCTTCGAAGCCTTCTTCGGCCAGGAGACCCAGACCATGCCGTCGCGCTTGATCGCTGCCTCGACATCGCCGAGGCGATCCTCGATCTCGGCGCGTTGCCGGGCGAAGGCATGGACGGCGTCGTATTTCAGGATCGTTCCCGAAATATCAGACCAATCGGCCAGCCGATCGACTTGAGCGAAGTCAACGGCCTCAGTGAGATCGCTGAGATCATCGGGGAGCGCGATGAAGGCGGCGGTCATGCCGTCCTTCAGGCCGAGCTTGGCCGGAAGGGGCGTGCCGGAATATCCCGAGGCCGCCAGCGCCATCGTCAATACACCCTGGCCTTCGGTGCGATCTTGACCGGGTTGATACCCCCATCTTGTTCCTTGAGCAGCAGTTCGGTGTGCACTGGCCGATAGCTGAGCGTCACCTTGCCGTCTTCGCTGAGCCTGGCCAGCGTGTGCTTGCGCCAGTTGGCATCATCTCGGGCTGAAAAATCCTCCCGCGCATGCGCGCCACGGCTCTCCTTGCGCGCCGCGGCGCCGTAGACCGTGGTGATGGCGTTGGCCATCAGGTTTTCCAGTTCCAGCGTTTCGACAAGGTCGGAGTTCCAGATCATCGAGCGATCGAACACCTTGACATCCCTGAGCTCGCCCCAGATCTGCGAAATGCGTTCGCAGCCGCTGTCCAGCGATTCCTGGGTACGGAACACCGCCGCGTCTTCCTGCATCGCCTTCTGCATCTTCTCGCGCAGTACCGCCGTCGGCGTCGAGCCGCTGGCGTGGCGCAGCCGATCGAAGCGGTCCATGATCTTTTCGACCGAGGCCTCATTGGGCGAAGGGATCGCCGAATTGCGGTCGATGACTTGGCCCGCCCGGATCGCCGCCGCGCGGCCGAACACCACCAGGTCGATCAGCGAGTTCGAACCGAGCCGGTTGGCGCCATGCACCGAGGCGCAGCCGGCCTCTCCGACCGCCATCAGCCCCGGCGACACCTGGTCGGGATTGAGTGCCGTCGGGTTGAGCACCTCGCCC
This sequence comes from Mesorhizobium sp. M1050, assembly GCF_040318715.1. Lineage (NCBI taxonomy): Bacteria > Pseudomonadati > Pseudomonadota > Alphaproteobacteria > Hyphomicrobiales > Phyllobacteriaceae > Mesorhizobium > Mesorhizobium sp. M1050. The sequence continues at coordinate 49,668 of NZ_JAMYMV010000003.1, forward strand.
CAGTAGTTGGTCGGCACGCCGCCCATATTGTAGTGCACCGTCGGCAGCACCGGGATCGGCTCCTTGGTCAGGTCGACGCCGGCAAAGATCTTGGCCGATTCCGAAATGCCCGGCAGCCGCTCATGCAGCACGGCCGGATCGAGGTGGTCGAGGTGCAGGAAGATATGGTCCTTCTTCGGGCCGACGCCGCGGCCTTCGCGGATCTCAAGCGTCATGCAGCGCGAGACGACATCGCGCGAGGCAAGGTCCTTGGCCGATGGCGCGTAGCGCTCCATGAAACGCTCGCCCTCGGAGTTGACGAGATAGCCGCCCTCGCCGCGCGCGCCCTCGGTGATCAGGCAGCCGGCGCCGTAGATTCCGGTCGGGTGGAACTGCACGAACTCCATGTCCTGAAGGGCGAATCCCGCCCGCGCGGCCATGCCGCCGCCGTCGCCGGTGCAGGTGTGCGCCGAGGTGGCCGAGAAATAGGTGCGGCCATAGCCGCCTGTCGCCAGCACCACCATCTTGGCCGAAAAGCGGTGGATGGTACCGTCGTCGAGGTTCCATGCGACGACACCGGTGCAGGTGCCGTCCGGCTCCATGATCAGGTCGAGCGCGAAATACTCGATGAAGAACTGCGCGTTGTGCTTCAGCGATTGGCCGTAAAGCGTATGCAGCATGGCGTGGCCTGTCCGGTCGGCGGCGGCGCATGTGCGCTGCACCGGCGGGCCTTCGCCGAAATTCATCATCATGCCGCCGAACGGCCGCTGATAGATCTTGCCCTCCTCGGTGCGCGAGAACGGCACGCCGTAATGTTCGAGTTCGTAGACGGCGGCGGGCGCCTGCTGGACCATGTACTCCTGCGCATCGATGTCGCCCAGCCAATCCGATCCCTTGACGGTATCGAAAAGGTGCCATTGCCAATTGTCGGGTCCCATATTCGCAAGTGAAGCGGCAATGCCGCCCTGCGCCGCCACCGTGTGCGAGCGGGTCGGGAACACCTTGGTGATGCAGGCGGTGCGCAGGCCCTGTTCGGCCATGCCGAGCGTGGCGCGCAGCCCGGCACCCCCGGCGCCGACGACAACGACGTCGAACTTGTGGTCGACATAAGTATAGCCAGCGCTGTTGGCTCGTTTTGCGTCCTTGGCCAACTCAGCCTCCGAATGTCAGCTTGAGCAGGGCGAAGATCGAGGCGACGCCGACCGCTATGGGGAAAAATGTGTTGAGCGCGATCAGCGCCAGCTTCATGCCCTCGCCATGCACGTAATCCTCGATGATCGCCTGCATGCCGAGGCGCATATGGGTGAGCCCGGAGACCAGCACCAGGGCCATCACCATCGCCACGAACGGATTGGCAAGGGCTGCCCGCACATGCTCATAGTCGGCGCCGTTGAGTGCAATCAGGAAACCGACGAAGAACAGCATCAGCGGGATGTTGGCGATCGCGGTCAGGCGCTGGCGCCAGAAATGTCCGGTACCCTCGCGGGCGGACCCGAGGCCGCGGACCTTCGCCAGCGGCGTGCGCATGTCGGAGTTGTTGTCGCTCATGATCAGGCTCCCCGCGCCATATAGCCGGCGATCCAGATCAGCAGCGTGAGCAGGATGGAGCCGGCCAGCGTCGCCCAGGCGATCTTCGAGGCCGTGTGCTTCTCCAGACCGTTGCCGGTGTCCCAGACCAGATGGCGCACGCCACCCAGCATGTGATGCATCAGCGCCCAGGTGTAGCCGAACAGGATCAACCGGCCGAGCCAGGTGCCGAAGGCCCAGTTGACCCAGTCGAACGTCGCCTGCGAGCTTGCCGCAGCCATCAGCCACAGCGCGACCAGCAGCGTGCCGAAATACAGCGCCCCGCCCGTGATGCGATGGATGATCGACATCGTCATCGTGATCGGCGGCCGGTACACGCTCAGATGTGGCGAAAGCGGCCGTTCACGTCTGGCAAATTCGCGGGTGGCTGGTGATTTGCTCATGGCTCCCCCAGTTCGGCGTCTCCTGCCTCATGTGGAAATGCGGCATTGCCGCTTCCGGTTGCGACTTCGGACAGCCGGTTTCTAATGCTCTTTTTGCACCGCGTCAAAGCCAGAAAACCGTTTCGAAAACGTAATTTAGTCTGACTAAACGGCAGGCTCCCGGCTTCAATCGATTAGCGCTGGGGCCCGAAGCCGGCTCGATATCGCTGCAGTGCAACATGTCTGTCACCGGGGCCCAGTGATATCGAGATTGGCGCTAGCGTTTGCAGGTCTGCGGCGTCGACCCCTTCTTCATCACCAGCGCTTCGCTTCCGTCGATCACGATTGCGTCATGTGTGGCCGCCTGGTAGCGGCTGCTCTGGTTGGCAGGCGACGCCGCAAACTCCTCGGTCGCACCATCAGACCCGACCACACGCAATGACGTGCCGAGATTCTGGATGGCAATCATGCCGTTATTGCCGCATCTGTAGGTGGCCGTGCCTATCCCGGATCGCGGCGCAGTAAGGTCGGTGGTGATCTTGGTTGCAGCTGCCGGGGGCGCCGCGGCTGCGATGGACGGCTGAGCCGGCGCAGACGAATTGATCGCCTTCGGCGCGCCATCCTGCGGCACACAGGCAGCAACGGTAACGAGCAACGGGAAAACGCACACCCAAACCATTCGGCGTACCGCCATTTGCCGTCCTCCCGCGCGGCAAATCAGCCGCGAATGCTTTGCCAAGATTTAGGTCATCCCGACGCAGAGACGAACGCCGGCGCGATGGTGCGGCCAAGCATGGCCGAATGATGGCCGCCGGGTTTTCCATCCAGTCGGATATTAACGGATATTAACCATGTTCACCGAGACATCGCCGCGAAGCGCGTCAGCCTCTTAACAAAGGTTAAGAAAGCGTTAATTTCCGATTCGAGGAGGCTTTCCTCAAGACATGGAGGACGCCATGCGTTCGAATTCGGGCAGATCGCGCCTTGCGGCGCTCACAGTGGCGGCCTCGGTCGTCGGCCTCGTGGCGCCAGCAGTCGCCGGTGCGCGGCATCAGGATCGCGTCTACGCCGATTCCTTCGGCAATCTCGTCATCGACAGCGCCGCCGGCTATAAGCGCATCCTCGTCGGCGAAGGCAGGCTGGCCAAGCAACTGTCCGACTACACCAGCGCCGGCCAGCCCAAGGTGATCTACGAGAACGAAGCCGACGATCTATCAGGCTACAGCGATTGCTACCGGCCACCGGTGCTGGTGAAGGGCCGTTCCTATATGTACGGACTTTCCGACGGTGAGATGCCGGAACTCAGCCCCTGCCGCTAGACTCGTGTTTGGACGCAATTTCCAAGGGAAAGCGCACCGCGCCTTTCTCGGGGAAACGTCTCACATTTCTCCTGGAATTGCTCTGCCGTCCATTCCGGCTGACGACCAGTTGTCGGCTGGCCCGGCCGAGGTGCGCACGCAATCGCGCCCGGCATTCTTCGCCTGATAGAGCGCCTGGTCGGCGCGCCGCATCAGATCGGTAAAATCTTCGCTCGGATGAAGTTCGGCGACGCCGAAACTCGCTGTGCAGCGATTGTCCGCCGGCAGTCCGTTTATGGGAAGCGCACTGAAAGCACTGCGGGTGCCCTCGGCAAACAGCCGGGCGGCGGCAAGATTGGTTCCCGGCAGCATGATGGCGAACTCCTCACCGCCGATGCGGCCGGCGACATGATGGCCAGCGGCGGCCTCACGCAGGAAGCCTGCAAAAGTCTCGATCACCCGGTCGCCGGACGCATGGCCGAAACTGTCGTTGACGCTCTTGAAGTGATCGAGGTCGGCGATGACCAGGGCGACCGGCACGCCTTGCCGCATCGCGCCAAGCACCGCCAACTCCGCATGGCGGGTGAAGCCGCCGCGGTTGAGAAGGTGCGAAAGCGTGTCCGTCTCCGATTTCGAGGTCACTTCGGCAAGCACGTCGCGAACCAGGATGGCCAGCATCAGCAGCGCCAGCGCCAACGCAAAGACCGTGCCGAGCGATTGCGACACCAGCGCGTAGCTGCTTTGCAGATAGGCTTGCGGATTGGCGCCCCAGCCGCCGAGCGCATGCGCAATGAACGGCTTTGAGGCAAACTGCAGGCCGCTCGCTGCCAGAACGGCCATCAATATGCGATCGAGATGGGCGGGCCCTTGCCTCGATGACCAGACGATTGCCAGCCCGACGAACTGCATGACCGCATAGGGAAGCTGGTACGCCATCATGCGGACCAGCGACTGGCGTGGCAGGTCCTGCACGAAATACACGGCCATGGTCGTGGCGACCAGGAACAATAGCATCGGCAGCCAGGGCGGCTCCACGCCATATTTGCGGGCAAGCCCGCCATTGAACGCAATTGTGGCGCCAAGGAAAACCGCGAAGGCGGCAACGACCGGGAGCCGCGCGTCGGTGAAGGCGGGAATGCTGAATTCGATCGCCGAATAGGCCATCCCCAGCAGATAGCCAAAAGCCAGCCAGCGCGCCGCAGCGCGGCCGACATCATGGATGGCAATCGCCATGAAGGACGCCGCCAGCAGGCCTGCAACCGACAAATTGATCAAAAGGATGAAGTTGGCGCCGCTCATGATCTTCCCGCACCCGCGCCGACAGCTAAGCATCGACGGGCGAAGAAGACGTTAATGCTAGTGCATGTCGTCAAAAATGGTTCCGGTTTTTTCGGCCCGGCCGTGCGAGATCAGCCCAGCTTGAGCGGCTCCGGGACGAACGCCGTTTCCGGCCGCTCATAAGACAGACGCACGCTGTCGCGGCCATTCTTTTTGGCTTTGTAGAGCGCGTCGTCGGCACGGCGCATCAGCGGCTCAAGCGCCTCGTCACCGCTTCGGGCTGCCACGCCGAAGCTGGCGGTGACCTTGGTGCCGACAGGAAGCCCGTCGACATGGCCGGCCGAATAGAGCGTCCGCACCGCCTCGGCGAACAGTCGCGCGGCGGCGAGGTCGCTGAGCGGCAGCAGCACGGCGAATTCCTCGCCGCCGATACGCCCGGCAACACCGCGTGCGCCTGCCGCCGAGCGAAGCTTCGCGGCGAAATCAGCGATCACCCGATCGCCCGCCGCATGTCCATGCACGTCGTTGAGCGCCTTGAAATGATCGAGGTCGGCCAGCACCAGCGCGACCGGAAACCGCGCGGTGGCGCAGTGCCGCAAGAGTAGCATGCCTCGCTCCTCGAAACCGCGGCGGTTGAACAGGCCCGACAGCGGATCGGTATGCGTCTCCGTTTTCAGCGCCTTCATCACGTCGAGTGCGGCGGCGCAAAACAGGCACAGCGCAATGAGCAGCGAAAGCAGAGCGTGCGACAGAAGCGCCGTCGTCCAGTAGGACGAGCCGTAGAAGCCGTCATAACTGGTGAAGGGCCCGTGCGCGACGACGACGATAAGGGTGCGCACGAAGAAGTTGACGCCCGACAGCAGCGACAGCACGAACAGGATGTTTTCGGTCGGGCCGTTGCGGCGCACCGGGCGCAGTTCGGCGGCGACCAGAAGGCTGATCCCACCGAAAGCGAAATTCATCGCCAGGATACGCCAGGTGAGATCCGGCGCGACGAACAGGAACCAGCACAACGACGCCAGGCCGCCGCCCGCCAGCACGCCGATCCCTACATAGGGCACCTTGCGGCCATGGCGGTGGACGACGGCGCTGGACAGGCAGCAGCCGGCTATGGTGAAGCAGATGTTCGACGCCAGCTTGGTCAGCGGCATGCCGATCGGCAAGGTGAAATACTGCAGCAGGAAGCCGACCGCCGAGAGACTGTAGCTGATCGCCAGCACGGCGAGATACGGGCGGTGGCGTTGATAGGACCATAGCACGAGGAACGCAGCGCCGAGCGCCAACGCTATCGTCGGATTGAGCAGCGCTATGAGCAGACCCGTGTCCAAACGACTGTGATTTCCCCGCTTACGTGGGGAAAGACTTAGAGCGCAAGCGCAAACAAGCGGTTAAGCGAAAGCGAATATGTAAACGGACCGGATAAAAAAGGCCCCGGAGCCGCAAAGCGGTCCGGGGCCTGGAACGTATTCGAAGCCGGGCGCTCCGGAGTTACTTCCACTCGCGGATGTCGACGAAGTGGCCGGCGATCGCCGCCGCCGCCGCCATCGCCGGCGACACCAGATGGGTGCGGCCCTTGAAGCCTTGCCGGCCCTCGAAATTGCGGTTCGAGGTCGAGGCGCAGCGCTCGTGCGGCTTCAGCCGGTCGTCATTCATGGCAAGGCACATCGAGCAGCCCGGCTCGCGCCAGTCGAAGCCGGCGGCAATGAAGATCTTGTCGAGGCCTTCGGCTTCCGCCTGTTCCTTGACCAGGCCGGAGCCCGGCACGATCATCGCATCGACATGCGGGCTGACCGTCTTGCCTTCGACCACCTTGGCGACGGCGCGCAGATCCTCGATACGGCCATTGGTGCAGGAGCCGATGAAAACGCGGTCGAGCGAGATATCGGTGATCTTGGTGCCCGGCGTCAGGCCCATATAGTCGAGCGCGCGCTGCTTGGAGGTGCGCTTGTTTTCATCGGTGATGTCTTCCGGGTTCGGCACGATGCCTTGCACCGACACGACATCCTCGGGCGACGAGCCCCAGGAGACGATCGGCGGCAGCTTGGCCGCGTCGAGCACGATCACCTTGTCGAAATGCGCGCCCTCGTCGGACCGCAGCGTCTTCCAGTATTCGAGTGCCGCATCCCAGGCCGCGCCCTTCGGGGCGCGCGGCTTGTCCTTGACATAGGCGAAGGTGGTCTCGTCGGCGGCGATCAGGCCGGCGCGCGCACCGCCTTCGATCGACATGTTGCAGATCGTCATGCGGCCTTCCATCGACAGCGCTCGGATCGCCTCGCCGGCATATTCGATGACATAGCCGGTGCCGCCGGCAGTGCCGATCTCGCCGATGATGGCCAAGATGATGTCCTTGGCGGTGACGCCTTCCGGCAGCTGGCCGTCGACGCGCACCAGCATGTTCTTGGCCTTGCGCTGGATCAGCGTCTGCGTCGCCAGCACATGCTCGACCTCGGACGTGCCGATGCCGTGCGCAAGCGCGCCGAAGGCGCCATGCGTCGAGGTGTGGCTGTCGCCGCAGACGATGGTCATGCCGGGCAAGGTGAAACCCTGCTCGGGGCCGATGATATGGACGATGCCCTGACGGATATCGTTCTCGGAATAGTATTCGACGCCGAAATCCTTGGCGTTCTTGGCCAGCGCCTCAACCTGGATGCGGCTTTCCTCGTTCTTGATGCCGAACTTGCGCTCGGGCGAGGTCGAGACGTTGTGATCGACCACGGCCAGGGTCTTTTCCGGATGCCGGACTTTTCTGCCGGTCATGCGCAAGCCCTCGAAGGCCTGCGGGCTGGTCACCTCATGGACGAGGTGGCGGTCGATGTAGAGCAGGCAGGTGCCGTCATCCTGGCGGTCGACGACATGGTCGTCGAAAATCTTGTCGTAGAGGGTGCGCGGTGCGCTCATGTGCGTAAATCCGTCGATATGAGAATGGGAAAGAGCAGACGCCTGACTTCCGGCCCGGCGAAACGACCTGGCCAGGTCGGCCTAGCAAAGTCGGCTGGTCAGCGCCCCGGACACGCGCGCGGAGAAGCGCGACGGCAGGCGTTTCCTGTCCTGCAGCACGAACCCCTTATAGGCCGGATCGCCAAATAGCTCTTCCATGGCGTGGCTCATACCAATGTTTTGGCTTTTCGGCAATTGCGTGCCTTCGCGGAACCTGGTTGCCCGCCCCACGAAATGGGGAGATCACTGTCTGTCCTTCTTGAATTCGAACAGCTCAATGACATTGCCCGATGGATCTTCAAGCAGAATAGCCCGGCCAGCGCCGCCATCGCTGATGTCCCCGCGGAACGTCGCGTCGGCCGCGCGCAACCGGCTGATCAGGGTGTCCAGCCCTTGGGTTATGATCATGAACCTGTTCCATCCGCCTGGCTCCGGTTCACCTCCGGCCTGACCACCGCTTCCCGCACCTGGAGCGCTGAGATACAAGGTAAGATCGTCGCGAAGCAGCGCTGCGAACTTGCCAGGATTGTGCATTTCGACCTTGAATTCGAGATTGTCTCGGTAGAATTCTACCGCCTTGTCTATGTCGGCAACGATATAACGGACGGACGCCATTCAGCCTTCTCCTCTTGTGCCGAGATACTGCGGCGGCGCCATAGTAGCGGTGAGGCGCAGCCCCACGGTTTTGGAACGCACCGACGTGTACATGGTTCCGACCGATGGGGTGCTTGGATGGCGAGGACCAAACTTCATTCCGCTACAGGATTTCGAACACAAACGTCTTCACCAACGCGTCCGGCTCGGCGATCGCATAGCAGCGGAACCATGGGCTTTGCTCGACCGCCCGCCATCTTTTCGTCTGCTCCAGTTGGTCGAACACAGCCTGAAAGCCGCCGCTCTCGAACACCTGGTCGCGCACGGTGAAGATCGCATGTCCGCCCTTCCGGGTGATGCGCACCAGTTCATTCAGGCCAGACGCCGGCGCATGGCTGATGGTGAACACGCCGGCGGACAAGAAGGCACGGAAGTGGCCGTCCGGCCAAGGCAGAGTCCCGCCCAGCATCGCCCGCTTCAGCTCGCTATAGGCATTGCGGCTGCCGGCGATCTTCAGCATGTCGTCGGAAAGGTCGAGCCCGGCAATGTCGCGGTAGCCGAGCGCTTTCAGTGACGGCCCCGAAAGGCCGGTGCCGCAGCCGGCATCGAGCAATGGCCCGTCGCCTGCCGGCACATGGCGCGCCACCCAAGCAGCGATCAGGAAAGGCAGGAGATAGCCGAGCGATGCGGTCTCGCTATCATAGGTCGCGGCCCATGCGGCATAGGCCTCTTCAAGCGCCTCCGGCGTGTCGGCCGTATAGACCGAATCCAGCGCCGCATTGGCTTTGTCGACGATCATGGGACCTCCTCGACGAGAATGCTGAGGGATCGTAGCGCTGTCTTGGCCCGAAAACTATTGCTCGTGTTGGCGACGCAGCCGCCGTTCCAGTGCCCGCAAGGCCAAGGACAGGCCTACGGTCAGGATAAGATAGATATAGGCCACGATCGAATAGGTTTCGAAGAAGCGGAACGAGCCGGCGGCATAGACCTTGCCCATCTGCGTGATGTCGGCGACACCGAGCACCGAGACCAGCGATGAATCCTTGACCAGGGCGACGAAATCATTGCCGAGCGGCGGCAGGATGGTGCGGATCGCTTGCGGGAATACGATCAGCCGAAAGCGTTGCGCCCGGCTCAGCCCGAGTGCCTTCGCCGCTTCGATCTGACCCTTTTCCACCGCCTGGATGCCGGCTCGGAAAACCTCCGAGATGAAGGCCGAATAGCCAATGGTCAGCGCCATGATGGCACGCCACAAGAGTGACACGTCGCGCACCAGCAACTCGCCCAGCAGGCCGGCGCTTTGCAGCGGCGCGGTCAGCGCATTCCAGGCCGTGACGAAAGCCGGTGCACCGACAAAGGCGATCCAGAACAACAGCACCAGGATCGGCACGCCGCGGATGATCTCGACATAGAAGCGGGCCATCTGGCGTAGCCAGCGTGAGCCGGACATTCCCATCAGCGCAATGCCGAGGCCAATGACCGAGGCCAGCACGAAGGCGATCACGGTGACGAAGATGGTGATGCCGATACCCTTGGCAACCGTGGCGAAGACCTGGGCGTAGAGGTTGCTGGTGGCGACGAAGACGGCCACCGCGATCGCTACGGTTACAGCAACGACGAGCCACCAGGGGAAGTCGGCTTTGGAGGCAGATGCAGGCGTCGACATTCAGGCGATGCCGGCCAAGCGCAAAGTCAGCGCGAATTGTCGCGCATAACCATCATGTAATGCGCGTGGCAAGGAGGCCTACTGCCCCATCTTGTAGTCAAGAAACCATTTCTTGTTCAGCGCATCGAGCGTCCCGTCCGCCTTGAGCGCCGCGATGGCCGCGTTGACCGGCTTCACCAAATCCGAACCCTTCGGGAAGATAAAGCCAAAATCCTCGGTGCCGAGCGGCCCGCCGATCAGCTTCAACTTGCCTTCGGAGGCGTCTACATAGCCTTTGCCTGCGGTACCGTCGGTCAGCACGACATCGACGTCCCCGGATTTCAGCGCCTGCACCGTCGCACCAAACGTCTCGAACAGCTTGATGCGCGGGTTCTGCTCGTTGCCGTCGAGCACGCTGTAGACCGCGGTGTAGAAGGGCGTGGTGCCGGCCTGCGCGCCGATCAAGCCGTCCTTGAAGGCGCCGAAGGTCTTGGCGTCGGTGAAGCGGCTTTCATCGCCGCGCACCAGCATGAATTGTTCCGAACGCATATAGGGGTCGGAGAAATCCACCTTCTCCTTGCGGTCGTCCTTGATGGTGATGCCGGTCATGCCGATGTTGTACTGGTTATCGGAAACCGCCTGGATCATCGCGTCCCAAGACGTGTTTTGGTACTCGACCGTGAAATTGAGCCGCTTGGCGATCTCCTTCATCGCGTCATATTCCCAGCCGATCTGCTTGCCGGTCTTGGCGTCGATGAACTGCAGCGGCGGATAGGCGTTTTCGGTGACAACCACCACCTTTTTGCCGCCGAGATCGGGCAGCGCCTGCGCGAAGGCGGCAACGGGCGCCAGGACGAGGGCAAGCAGGCCTGCCAGCAGCAGTTTCGATTTGGTCATGACACACTCCCCGGGAATTGAATGACCCGGGCATGGCCGGGTTTGCAGGAAAATCCGGCGCCGACTTTAGCTTTCCGCAGGCGTCATGCAAGACGCTCCGCTGCGTCAGTGCACGCGAAAGCGGATTCCAATGCTTTCAATCCCGCAATTCGAGAAGGAACCGTGCCGCGGCTGCGATCAGCTCGGGCTCGCGGTGCCGGGATCCGCCTTGCGCAAGCCGGAGACGAACCGCGTCAGGGTGTGGTGCAGGTATTTCAACTCGTCGGCGTCCAGCGGCAGATTGCAAAGCATCGCTGCCGGCACGCTTCTAGCCTGCTCGCGCAGTGCCTGGCCCTTCGCCGTCGGCTCCACCAGAACCCGGCGCTCGTCGGCGGGGTCGCGACGGCGCGTGACCAGGCCGCCGGCCTCCAGCCGCTTGAGCAGCGGCGTCAGTGTCGCCGAATCGAGCCCGAGCGCCTCGCCAAGCTCGCCCACTGTGCTCGGAGAGCGCTCCCACAGCGCCAGCATGGCCAGATATTGCGGATAGGTCAGGCCGAGCGGATCGAGCAGAGGACGATACAGCCGCGTCATCAGCCCACTTGCCGAATAGAGCGCGAAGCAGAGCTGTTGATCGAGTTTTGCCACCCCGGCGAATTGCGCCGGGGTACGCGTGGACGTGATTGTCGTTTCCGCGGTCATGCTGCCTTTGCCGGAAGCGCCTTTGCCGAAAGCGCCACTTCGATGTTGCCCTTGATCGCATTGGAATAGGGGCAAACCAGATGCGCCGCAGATACAAGCGCTTCCGCCGCCGTTTGATCAAGACCTTTCGTTTCCGCCGAGAGCGATACGCCAAGCACAAATCCGCCCTGCGCATTGCTGTGCAGGCGGACATTGGCCGTCACCGAAGCATCTTGCAGCGGCAGTTTCTGCTTGCCTGCGATGAAGCGCATGGCGCTTTCGAAGCAGGCGGCATAACCAGCGGCGAAGAGCTGTTCGGGATTGGTGGCGCCACCCTTGCCACCAAGCTCCTTGGGCATGGCAAGGTCGAGGCTGAGCAGCCCATCATCGCTCTGGACGTGGCCGGCGCGACCGCCGACTGCGCGGGCTTGGGTGGAATACAATGCAGGCATTTCGCTTCTCCATTCAAATCGTGCGCGATCATTTAGTACACGATATAAAGCGAGTCAACCGCGGATTTCCAGCCGAGCCCAACTGTTCTCCGGAAACGAAAAAAGGCGGCCGAAGCCGCCTTTTTGAACATGCTCGTCGAAACCTTATTCGGCGGTGGCTGCTTCGGCAGCCTTGGCGGCTTCAGCCTCGGCCGCGGCCTTCTTCTCGGCGGCATCCTGGGCGGCCTTCTCAGCGGCCAGAGCCTCGGCGGCGGCTACCTTCTCGGCCTCGATGCGGGCCTTCTCGGCATTCAGCGCATCGCGCTCCTCGTCATTCAGCTTGCGGGCGCGCACGCCCGTGTTCTCCGAAATACGGGCCGACTTGCCGCGACGATCGCGCAGGTAGTAGAGCTTGGCGCGACGCACCTTGCCGCGGCGCACGATCTCGACGCCTTCGACCATCGGCGAATAGACCGGGAACACGCGCTCGACGCCCTCGCCGTAGGAAATCTTGCGAACGGTGAAGTTCTCCTGGAAGCCGGCGCCGGCGCGGGCGATGACGACGCCCTCATAGGCCTGGACGCGGGTGCGGGTGCCTTCGGTCACGCGGACCTGCACGCGCACCGTGTCGCCGGGCTGGAATTCGGGAAGCTTGCGCTTGGCTTCGATCTTGGCGGCCTGCTCGGCCTCGAGCTGACGGAGAATATCCATCTCAAAAATCCACTTCTTGTTCTTCCGACAGTCAGAGCGTCCGACACTCACCTTGCAGTTCCATTGACCGCTTGGCTATGCCCTTTGTTCGAGACGTTGTCTTTGAAACATCGGGCAGGGACGACTACACCGTCATTGTTGACGGGTCCGGCAGATTCTTTCTGGCCGGTACGGGCGGGCACATACAGCTATTTTGCAGCTTTGTCACGCCTTGGCCTCGCATTTTCTGGTCGGATGGCACCATCGTAATCTTGCCGTGCCGGGTTGCTCCCGTCCCTCAGGCCCCCTAAGCCTGCAACACCACAGTTTTGAGCACCACCTCCATGTCTGTATTCGATGCCATCCTGCTGTTCCTGGCGGGCTTTCTGTCAGGCGCCGCCAATGCGGTCGCCGGCGGTGGCACCTTCATCACCTTCGGCGCCATGACACTGGTCGGCCTGCCGCCGATCGTCGCCAACGCCACGTCCTCGGTCACGCAATTTCCAGGCTACATCACCTCGACGCTCGCCTACTCGGCCGACATCAGGCATTTCTGGCGCGGCGCGCTTGTGCTGTGCCTGATCTCGGCGTCCGGCGCGCTGGCCGGCGCACTGATCTTGTTGGCGCTGGATAACCCATCGTTTCGCGCCTTGGTGCCATGGCTGCTATTAGGCGCGACGGCGCTGTTCGCCGCAGGGCCGTGGCTAAAGCCCGCGCCAAAACCCGGCCATGAAGCTTCCGTGGGCTCACTCGCCGGCTCGCTGGCGCAGTTCGTCACCGCCGTCTATGGCGGCTTCTTCGGCGCCGGCATGGGCGTGATGATGCTGGCAACGCTCGGCCTCACACAAGCCGGCGACTACCATCGGCTGAACGCACTGAAGAACATGCTGGCCGTGGTCATCGCCGCTGTCGCGATCGCCGTCTTCGTCTCGGGCGGCGTCGTTGCCTGGCCTCAGGCGATCATCATGATCCCGGGTGGCGCGATGGGCGGCTATGCCGGCGTCTGGATCGCCAAGCGCGTGCCGCAGAACGCGGTGCGCGGCTTCGTCGTCGCCGTCGGCCTGTTTCTTGCCTTTTACTACTTCACCAAGGGCTGAGCAGCAGCAAGCAGGTCCGGACGCCTCTCCGCGGTCAGCTTTTCCGATTCCGCCCGCCGCCATGCGGCGATCTTCTTGTGGTTGCCAGAAATCAGCACCTCGGGAATCTCGCGGCCTTCGAATTCCTGCGGTCTTGTATAGTGCGGGTGTTCGAGCAGGCCGTTCTCGAAACTTTCTTCCTCGCCCGATACTGCATTGCCCATGACGCCCGGCAACAACCGCACCACCGCATCGAGCAGCGCCAGTGCGGCGGGCTCGCCGCCAGAGAGGATGAAATCGCCGATCGAAACCTCTTCCAGGCCGCGCGCGTCGATCACCCGCTGGTCTACGCCTTCGAAACGCCCGCACAGGATGACGGCACCAGGACCCGCGGCCAGTTCGCGCACCCGTGCCTGGGTCAGCGGTCTGCCGCGCGGGCTCATCAAAAGCCGTGGCCGTGCATCACTTGGCGGCGAGGTATGGTCTATGGCTTTCGCCAGCACATCGGCACGCATCACCATACCAGCGCCGCCGCCGGCCGGTGTGTCGTCGACGGTGCGGTGGCGGTCGGTGGCGAAGTCGCGGATCTGGATCGCCTCCAGCGACCATGTGCCGGCCTCGAGCGCCCGCCCGGCCAACGACAGGCCGAGCGCGCCCGGAAACATTTCGGGATAGAGCGTCAGCACGGAGGCGAAAAAACTCACCGGTTGCCCCCGGCGTCGCTCGGTCCGCGCGGCCTGCCCTTCGGGTCGAAGTCTTCTTCGCGCGGGCCATCGCCGTCCGCGTCGTCGACCAGCCCGGCCGCCGCCGGGTCGACTCGGACGAAGCCTTCGGCAATCGACACTTGTGGCACCGCAGCCTGCGTGAACGGGATCAGCACGCCCTTGCGCCCGCCCAGCGTCACATCGAGGATATCACCGCCGCCGAAATTATGCACGGCGACGACCTTGCCGAGCACGGCACCCGTGTCGTCCCGGACTTCCAGGCCGACGAGGTCGGCATGATAGAATTCGTCTTCTTCGCCGTCGTCCGGCAGCATCGAGCGATCGACGAACAGCTCCGTGCCGGCCAGCGCCTCGGCGGCGTTGCGATCACTGATACCCTTGAAACGCACCACGACGACGGTGTTGGCGGGCCTGATGTCGATGATCTGGAAAGCGCGGCCGTCCCTGGCATAGAGCGGGCCATAATCGGCCAGCGCCATCGGCTCGCCGGTGAAGGTCTTCACCCTGAGTTCGCCCTTGATGCCATGGGCGGCGCCGATCACGGCCATCTGGACAGGGTTCTGGGGCTTGCTCATGGCGAAATATCCTTTGGCCTGCTCTAGCCCCACGCGGCTGCCATTTCAATGACGGGCTCTTCACCGCTTCCTAACCCGAATACCCGAAAATGCCGCCATGCAAGAATTCCTCATCCCGGCCAAACCCGATCTCCAGGCGGCGCGTGAAAGCTGGCTGAAGATGCTCGCGCGCGAACGCCGACTGTCGCCGGAAACCGTCGAAGCCTATGAGCGTGACGTCAGGCAGTTCCTGCATTTCCTGACCGGCCATTGCGGCGGCTCGCCCGGAATTGCGGACATCGCCAACCTGCGCCCGGCCGATCTGCGCGGCTTTCTCGCCGCGCGGCGCAACGCCGGCGCCGGGGCCCGAACGCTTGGCCGTGGTCTCGCCGGCATCCGCTCGTTGCTGCGTTTCCTCGAACGGCGCGGCCTCGCCAACGCGGCTGGCGCTGCCGCGTTGCGCGCGCCGCGCCAGCCCAAATCGCTGCCCAAGCCGCTGACGGCGAGCGATGCCAAGCATGTCGTTTCCGTCGAGGGTCAATTGGCGGAAGAACCCTGGATCGCTGCCCGCAACGCCGCCGTGCTGACGCTGCTCTACGGCTCCGGCCTGCGTATTTCCGAGGCGCTTGGCCTGGCCGGTGCCGACCTGGGGTCGGCGGCCGACACAGTATTGCGCGTCACCGGCAAGGGCGGCAAGACGCGGCTGGTGCCGGTGCTGCCTGTGGCGCTGCGGGCAATCGCCGAATACCGCCGGCTCTGCCCCTATCATCTCGACCCCAAGGGCCTGCTGTTTCGCGGTGCGCGCGGCGGCCCGCTCAACCCGGCCATAGTCCAGCGCGACATGGCCAAGCTGCGCTCGGCGCTCAACCTGCCCGACACCGCGACGCCGCATGCGCTGCGCCATTCCTTCGCTACGCATCTGCTCGGGCGCGGCGGCGACCTGCGCACCATCCAGGAGCTCTTGGGCCACGCCAGCCTGTCGACGACGCAGATCTACACCGGCGTCGACACCGCAAGACTGCTCGAAATCTACGAATCCGCCCATCCAAGGGCATAAACCCTTCAATTTCGCCGTGCAGGTTAACCGTTTTGCCGCTTTTCGGTCTTAGAAGAGGATCATGAAACGCGTCATCGCCATCGCCGACCGTGCAGCTCACGTATCCCTGAAGCTGCTTGTTGCGCTCAACGTCCTGTTTTTTCTGTCGTTCCTCGCCGTCTTGCTGTTCGCGGCCGGCAGGGCACATGCCGAAATCCCGACCTGCAGCGGCGCCGACATGCTGTCGGCGTTGCAGAAGAATGATCCGGCGACCTACCGCAAGATAGAGGCCGAAGCCGCGGCGACGCCGAACGGCAAGGGCCTGTTGTGGAAGCTGGAAAAGCCGGGCGAAAAACCATCCTTCCTGTTCGGCACCATGCACATGACCGACCCGCGCGTCACCACGCTGCCCGCGGACGCGCAGAAGGCCTATGACGCCGCCGGCACCATCGTCATCGAAACCACCGACGTGCTCGACAAGCAGAAGATGATGGTCGCGATGCTCAAGGAACCGGACCTGATGATGTTCACCGACTCGACGACGCTGTCGTCGCTGTTGTCACCCGACGATGCCGCGGCCATGAACACCGCCCTCGACGCGCGCGGCATCCCGCCGGCGACCGTTGCCAAGATGAAGCCGTGGATGCTGTCGGCCATGATGGCATTGCCGGCCTGCGAGCTCGCCCGCCAGTCCGGCGGCGCACCGGTGCTCGACGTCAAGTTGGCGGAGGGTGCAAAGGCTGCCGGAAAGCCGGTGGAAGGGCTGGAGACGGCTGAAAGCCAGCTGCGCGCCATGGCCTCGCTGCCGCTGGCCTTTCACATGAAGGGCCTCGTCGACACGCTGAAGCTCGGCGACAAGGTCAACGATATCAACGAGACCATGATCGTGCTCTACCAGCGCGGCGACACCGGCATGTTCTGGCCGCTGTTTCGCGCCGCCATGCCGGGAGGGCAGGACGACCCGGCGGGCTATGCGTCGTTCGAGGAGACCATGATCACCAGCCGCAACAAGGTGATGGTCGAACATGCCGAGCCGATCCTTGCCAAGGGCAATGCCTTCATGGCGGTCGGCGCGCTCCACCTTCCCGGCCCCGAAGGCCTGGTCGAGGATTTCCGCAAGGCCGGCTACAGCGTTACACCTGTCGCATTCTAGCTCTATTTGGTCAAAACCTGAGCCAGCATCGCCGGAACGATGATCCGGTGAAACGGCATGACAATCGCCAGATACGCGCGCCCGAGCCAATTGTGCGTCTTGACGATGGTCGTTGCGGCCACCTCCTGACAAGTCATGCCGAGATCCCTGACTTCGACCAGGAGGCGGAAATCGAGATGCCGGTCGTCGAGGCCAAGCACGACCTTGCCGGGAAGCTGGCTGATGAGCGGAATATTCCGATCCGGCCAGCCGGCAACACCGCCGGCTCGTGGCCTGTCTTCAGCCCGAATGGCCTGACAGCAAGGTTGCGCAAGGCCGTGAGCCTGCCGACCCATCGCGGCGTTCGCCCCAGGGCCCGTTCCGCCGCGCCGAGCGCGGTCAACGAAAGACCTTCGGTGACCAGCACATAGCGGTCGGCGAATTGGGCTCCGGCAAGAGCAGCGAAGTGATTCGGAACAACCAGCCCTGTTCGATTCATCATGGCAAATCCTCAGAAACGACCATAGCAGGCGCGAACGTGGCACACTGCGTGGCGAAACGACGCCATTTAGCCTCTAGAGAGGCAGGATTGCCCTTGTTTTTGGCGTTTTCCAACCCTAGCGTGAAACCAGTTAGGTGATTGCGCGTTAATTGGTGTTGATTGATATTTTTCATCCACGGAGGACAGTTTTATGGCGAACGCACCGAATCCAAACGACCCGTTCAATCCATCCACCAACACTCCGAGGCCAAGTGGCGGCGGCGGCGGCAGTGGTTGGCTGATTGCACTGGTCGTCGTTATTCTGGCGGTTGTCGCGTATTATGTTTTCGGAAGAAGTGGTGAGCACCCGGCACCGGCCGAGCCGCCGGCGGCCAGCACACCGGCCCCTGCACCCGCACCGGCGGAACCGATGAAGCCGGCCGAACCTGCGCCAGCCCCGGCACCAGCGCCTGCTCCGGCACCGGCACCAGCGCCCGCGCCCGCGCCTGCTCCGGCCCCTGCGCCGGCCCAATAAATCGGCCCGACATCAAATACAAACGGCCCGCCGGAAGGTGGGCCGTTTTGTTTAGGCTATAGCGCCGGTCGCTCCTCGGCTTGAGCCAAGGATTCATGTCGCGAGGTTAGCCGAGAAATGCGGCTCCCTCTCCGCGCTGGGACCACGAAGCGTTGATCGCCTTTAGCTAAATGTGGAGCGGCTTGAAGAACGTTGCCAGCGCCGCCTCCTTGACCGCTTCCGACATCGTCGGATGTGCGTGGCAGGTGCGGGCGAGATCCTCGGACGAGCCGCCGAACTCCATCAGCACCGCCGCCTCGTGGATCAGCTCGCCGGCGCCGAAGCCGACGATATGCACGCCGAGCACGCGGTCGCTCGTCTTGTCGGCGAGGATCTTCACAAAACCGTCGGTATGCAGCATGGCGCGTGCCCGGCCATTGGCGCTGAAGGGAAACTTTCCCACCTTGTAGTCAATGCCTGCCTTCTTCAGCTCTTCCTCGGTCTTGCCGACCGAGGCGATTTCCGGGCTTGTGTAGACGACGCTCGGAATGACGTCATAGTTCACGTGGCCGGCTTGGCCGGCAATGATTTCCGCCACCGCCACGCCCTCGTCCTCGGCCTTGTGCGCAAGCATCGGTCCGGCGATGACATCGCCGATAGCATAGATGCCGGGAACGTTGGTCCGCAGATGGCCATCGATCTTGACACGGCCGCGTTCGTCGACCTCGACGCCGGCTTCCTTCAGCCCGAGGCTGTCGGAATAGGCGCGGCGCCCCGTCGAAATCAGCACCACGTCGGCTTCGATGGTCTCGGCGGCACCGCCCGTGACCGGCTCAAAAGTCACGGTCGCGCCCTTCTTGGCCTTGGCGACGCCGGTGACCTTGGCGCCGAGCTTGAACTCGAAACCCTGCTTCGACAAAAGCCGCTGGAACTGCTTGGAGACCTCGCCGTCCATCCCGCCCAGGATCGTGTCGAGGAACTCGACCACGGTGACCTTGGCGCCGAGCCGGGCCCACACCGAGCCGAGCTCGAGCCCGATAACCCCGCCTCCGACCACCACCAGATGGCCGGGCACCTTCTCCAGCGACAGCGCCCCGGTCGAAGACACGATCACATTCTCATCAATGTCGACCTTGACGCCGGGAATGCCGGCGACATCGGAGCCGGTGGCGATGACGATGTTCTTCGTCGCGATCTCCTCGACCTTGCCGTCTTCGCCGGTCACCGAGACCTTGCCAGCCGCGATCACCTTGCCGGTGCCGCGAAACGCGTCGATCTTGTTCTTCTTGAACAGGAAGGCGACGCCGTTGACGTTCGAAGACACCGTCGCGTCCTTGTGCGCCATCATCTTCTTCAGGTTCAGCTTCGGCGCCGGTATCTCGACGCCCAGCGTGTCGAAAGAATGCCCGGCCTCGGCGAACATCTCGGAGGCATGGAGCAGCGCCTTGGACGGTATGCAACCGATGTTGAGACAGGTGCCGCCGAAGGTCGCGTTCTTCTCGACCACCGCGACCTTCAGCCCGAGTTGCGCCGCCTTGATGGCGCAGACATAGCCGCCTGGTCCCGATCCGATGATAACGACGTCATAAGCCATGATAATGTCCTTCTTGATTGGGGCTCAGCGGCCGCCGCTGACATTCAGGATCGCGCCTGTCGTATAGGACGCGGCATCGGATAGGAGATAGAGAACCGCACCCGCGACTTCATTCGCGGTGCCCGCTCTTTTCATCGGCAGTAGATCGCGGAACCGTTCTATCCTGTCCGGCTGCCCGCCAGAGGCATGGATCTCGGTGTCGATGAGGCCCGGCCGCACGGCATTGACGCGGATGCCTTCCAGCGCGACCTCACGGGCAAGCCCGATGGTAAAAGTGTCGATGGCACCCTTGGAGGCGGCATAGTCGACAAATTCGCCCGGCGAGCCCAATGTCGCTGCCGCCGAAGAGATGTTGACGATGGATCCGCCCGACCCGCCGTGGCGGGTCGACATGCGCTTGACCGCCTCGCGGGCGCAGAGGAACGAGCCGATGACGTTGATGCGCATCATGCGCTCGAGCCGCGCCACATCCATTTCATCGACGCGCGCCTTGACGTCGACGATGCCGGCATTGTTGACGAAGGCATCGAGCCGGCCATAGGCGCGGTCTACAGCGCCGAACATGGCCACAATATCGGACTCGGCGCCGACATCGCCCTTGACGGCAAAAGCCTCGCCGCCGCCGGCCTTGATCTCGGCGACCAGTGCGTCGGCGGCATTCCGGTTCGAAGCGTAGTTGATTCCCAGCCGGTAGCCGGCCTTCGAGCCGAGCCGGCAGATCGCGGCGCCAATGCCGCGGCTGCCGCCGGTGACCAGCAACACCTTTTGCGTCCCGCTCATTCCTGACATCCCTTCAAGGCAAATACATCCCACGGCACCTTCGAAAACCCGCTGCCGCCATAGGCCGAGGATTGGCGCAGCGACGGCCCGAGATCCGGCAGTATCAGCGTCTTAGGCGCCTCGACGCTTTCAGACGGCAGCAGCCCGATGCTGCCCTCGTCATCCGATGCGTAGATGACGCCATGCCAGGCCGTGCAGGCGGCAAGCTCCTCGCCGGTAACGTCGCCGTCCGGGCATTTGTACATGAGCGCGCCGTTGGGCCGCGACACGCCCTCGTTCCACATGACGATGCCGTTCAGCACGACATTGTTGTCGAGGATCATGCGGAACGTGTTGGTGACGGTCGCCGAGGTGCCGGTTGGCGTAAAATCGATCTCGCTGCCGCTTTGGGCATCGCCATAGACGGCGAGCCCGATCGGACAGGCGGCATGGGCGCCAGCGACGGCCAACGCCATGCCGCCCGCGATCGATACGAACGAAAGCACCCTAGAAAGGCTAAGGGAACAAATCGTCATTCTGCTGCGCAGATCCCTTCCCCCTGCCTACCGTTTAACAGCCGGATCGGCACCAATCCTAGAGATCGAGCACCAGCCGTTCCGGATCCTCCAGGCTTTCCTTGACGCGGACGAGGAAGGTCACCGCTTCCTTGCCATCGACGATGCGGTGATCGTAGCTGAGCGCCAGATACATCATCGGCCGGATCACGATCTGGCCGCCGACCACGACAGGCCGGTCCTGGATCTTGTGCATGCCCAGGATGCCCGACTGCGGCGCGTTGAGGATCGGCGTCGACATCAGCGACCCGTAAACGCCGCCATTGGAGATCGTGAACGTGCCACCTTGCATGTCGGCGACCGACAGCTTGCCGTCGCGCGCGGCGATGCCCAGCCGGCCGATGTCCTTTTCGATCTCGGCGATCGACATCTGGTCGGCATTGCGCACGACCGGCACGACCAAGCCCTTTTCGGTGCCGACGGCGACGCCGATATGGGCGTAGTTCTTGAAGATGATATCGGTGCCGTCGATCTCTGCATTGACCGAAGGGATTTCCTTCAAGGCGTGGGTCACGGCCTTGGTGAAGAAGCCCATGAAGCCGAGCTTCACGCCATGCTTCTTCTCGAACACGTCCTTGTACTTGGCCCTGAGTGCCATCACCGCTGACATGTCGACCTCGTTGAAGGTGGTCAGCATGGCGGCGGTCGACTGCGCTTCCTTGAGACGGCGCGCGATGGTCTGGCGCAGCTTGGTCATGCGCACACGTTCCTCGCGCGATGCGTCGTCGCCAGAGGACGGCGCGCGCATGGCAACCGGTGCCGGTGTGGCCTTGGGTGTCTCGGCCGGCTGCGATGGCGCACCCTTGGAGATGGCGTCGAGCACGTCGCCCTTCAGCACCTGGCCGCGCTTGCCCGAACCCGAGAGCTGGTCGACCGAGAGATTGTGTTCGGCGATCAGTTTCGCCGCCGCCGGCGCCGGCGGCATGCTGCGCGGCTCGACCGGTCCGGCATCGCCGGCAATCTTGGCGGTCTCGGCCGCCGCCTGCTTGCCAGTCGATGCTGCATCCGGCGACGAGGCCTGCGACACCGCCTGCGGCTTGGTCGCAGTCGCTGCGGCCGCGCCATCTGCCGAAATCGAACCCAGCAGTGCGCCGACGCCGACCGTCTCGCCTTCCTTGACGGTGATTTCGCTCAGCGTCCCGGCGGCGGCGGCGGGCACTTCCACCGTCACCTTGTCAGTTTCGAGCTCGACCAAAGGCTCATCGGCGGCAATGGCATCGCCGACCTTCTTGAACCATTTGCCGATGGTCGCTTCGGTGACGGATTCGCCGAGAGTGGGAACGCGGATTTCGGTAGCCATTGTGCCTGTCCGTTTCTGGTCGGTTCTGTTTTGTCAGCCCAATTCTGCTCTATTGGGGCGCTCTGTTCTATTCACCAAGCGCGTCTTCGAGCAAGGCGGCGAGCTGGGCAAGGTGCTTGGACATCAACCCGGTCGCCGGCGAGGCAGCCGCCGGGCGGCCGGTGTAGCGCACCCGCTGATGCTTGGCATCGATATGCGCCAGCACCCATTCCAGATACGGGTCGATGAACGACCAGGCGCCCATGTTCTTGGGCTCCTCCTGGCACCACACCATCTCCGCATTGCGGAAGCGCGACAGTTCCGTGATCAGCGCCTTGGCCGGGAATGGATAGAGCTGTTCGACGCGCAGCAGATAGATGTCGTTGATGCCGCGCTTCTCGCGCTCCTCGTAGAGATCGTAATAGACCTTGCCCGAGCACAGTACGACGCGGCGGATCTTCGAATCCTTGGTGAGCTTGATCGCCTGGTTGGGCAGCAGCTGGGCATCGTCCCAAAGCAGCCGGTGGAACGAGCTTTCGCCCGACATTTCCGGCAGCGTCGACACCGCCCGCTTGTGGCGCAGCAGCGACTTCGGCGTCATCAGGATCAGCGGCTTGCGGAAGTCGCGCTTCAGCTGCCGGCGCAGGATGTGGAAGTAGTTGGCCGGCGTCGTGCAGTTGGCGACTTGCATGTTGTCTTCGGCGCAAAGCTGCAGGAAGCGCTCGAGCCGGGCCGAGGAGTGTTCCGGGCCCTGGCCTTCATAGCCATGCGGCAACAGGCACACGAGGCCCGACATTCGGAGCCACTTGCGCTCTCCTGAGGAGATGAACTGGTCGAACACTACCTGGGCACCGTTGGCGAAGTCGCCGAACTGCGCTTCCCACAACGTCAGCGCCTTCGGCTCGGCCAGGCTGTAGCCATATTCGAAGCCCAGAACCGCCTCTTCCGACAGCATTGAGTTGATGACTTCGTAGCCGGCCTGTGCGGCCGACAGATTGTTGAGCGGGATGTAGCGGGTTTCGTCGCGCTGGTCGTAGAGCACGGAATGGCGCTGCGAGAAGGTGCCGCGTTCGGAATCCTGCCCCGACAGGCGGATCGGATTGCCGTCGAGCAGGATGGCGCCGAAAGCCAGCGCCTCCGCCGTCGACCAGTCGATGCCTTCGCCGGATTCGATCGCCTGGCGGCGGTTTTCGAGGAAGCGGATGATCGTCTTGTGCGCCTCGAAATCCTTCGGCACCTCGGTCAGCTTCTTGCCGATTTCCTTCAGCGTCTTGACCGGCACGGCGGTCTTGCCGCGCCGCTGTTCATCCTGGTTGTCGGCCGTGCGCAGGCCCGACCAGGCTCCGTCGAGCCAATCGGCCTTGTTGGGCTTGTAATGCTGGCCGACTTCCCACTCGGATTCCAGATGCGCGCGCCAGTCGGCCCTCATCCGGTCGAATTCGGCCTGGGTGATGTGGCCTTCGGCAATCAGGCGGTCGGCGTATATCTGTACCGTGGTCTTGTGGGTGCGGATGTTGCGATACATGATCGGCTGGGTGAAGGCCGGCTCGTCGCCTTCATTGTGGCCGAAGCGGCGGTAGCAGAACATGTCCACCACCACGGGCTTGTGGAACTTCATGCGGAATTCGATCGCCACCTTGGTGGCGTGCACCACGGCTTCCGGGTCGTCGCCATTGACGTGGAAGATCGGCGCCTCGATCATCTTGGCCACGTCGGACGGATAGGGCGACGAGCGCGAGAAACGCGGATTGGTGGTGAAGCCGATCTGGTTGTTGATGATGAAATGCAGCGTGCCGGCGACCCGGTGGCCGCGCAGGCCGGACAGGCCCAGAATTTCTGCGATCACGCCCTGGCCGGCGAAGGCGGCGTCGCCGTGCAGCAAGAGTGGCAGCACCTTGGCGCGTTCTTCCAGCGGCACGATTTCCTCGCGGCTGCGGCCGAACAGATAATCCTGCTTGGCGCGCGCCTTGCCCATCACCACCGGGTCGACGATTTCCAGATGCGAGGGGTTGGCGGTCAAGGACAGATGCACCTTGTTGCCGTCGAACTCGCGGTCCGACGAGGCGCCGAGATGGTACTTGACGTCGCCCGAGCCCTCGACCTCGTCGGGCGCGGCCGAGCCGCCCTTGAATTCGTGGAAGATGGCGCGGTGCGGCTTGGCCATCACCTGGGAGAGCACGTTCAGCCGGCCGCGATGCGCCATGCCGAGCACGATTTCCTTCATGCCGAGCTGGCCGCCGCGCTTGATGATCTGCTCCAGCGCCGGGATCAACGCTTCACTGCCGTCGAGGCCGAAACGCTTGGTGCCCTTGTACTTGACGTCGATGAACTGTTCGAAACCTTCGGATTCGACCAGCTTCTGCAGGATCGCCTTCTTGCCGGTGGCGGTGAAGGAGATCTCCTTGTCAGCGCCCTCGATGCGCGCCTGGATCCAGGCCTTTTCCTCGGGATCGGAAATATGCATGAACTCGACGCCCAGCGTCGAGCA
Source organism: Mesorhizobium sp. M1050 (assembly GCF_040318715.1). Taxonomy (NCBI): domain Bacteria; kingdom Pseudomonadati; phylum Pseudomonadota; class Alphaproteobacteria; order Hyphomicrobiales; family Phyllobacteriaceae; genus Mesorhizobium; species Mesorhizobium sp. M1050. The sequence goes on from NZ_JAMYMV010000003.1 coordinate 74,236, forward strand.
ATAGGTGCGGGTGAGGATCTCCAGCATCTGCCGGATGCTGCCGAATTCGAGCCCGAGCACATTATCGAGGAAGATCGGCCGGTCGTAATCGGCTTCGGTGAAACCGTAATTTTCCGGCGACAGTTCGTTGTAGTCCTCAAGCGGCTTGGCGATGCCGAGCGGGTCGAGATTGGCATGCAGATGGCCGCGCATGCGGTAGGCGCGGATCATCATGATGGCGCGCACGGAATCGCGCGTCGCCTGGTGCACATCGGCATCGGAAAGGACGACACCGTTGGTGACCGCCTTGTCCTTGACCTTCTTTTCGATGGTCTTCTCGACGATGCCCCAATTGCCGTCTAGCGCCGAGACCAGTTCGCCATTGGCCTGCAGCGGCCAGGACGGCTTCGCCCAGGAGGCGCCCTTGGCGTTCCTGCGCACATCGCCGGCATCATCCTTCAGCCCGGCGAAGAACTCCTGCCATTCAGCATTGACCGAGGCTGGATCGTCCTCATAGGCGGCATAGAGCGCGTCGATGTAATCGGCATTGCCGCCATAGAGGAAAGAGGTGAGCGAAAACTGGTCGTTGGCCTGATCTTGTCTTGCCATTTTTGTCCGCGGAGCCTGGCTCCGTCTCCTGTTTGGAGCGAATAGGGAGTAGCGAATAGCGAGTAGGGATTGCCCCGTGGTCGCGCCGCTACTCTGTTTTCCCTATTCGCTATTCACTACTCGCTACTCGCTTTAACTCTTGATCGCCTCGACCAGCGTCGTGCCCAGCCTTGCCGGCGAGGGCGATACCTTGATGCCGGCCGATTCCATTGCCGCGATCTTGTCCTCGGCGCCGCCCTTGCCGCCGGAGATGACCGCGCCCGCATGACCCATGGTGCGGCCTGCCGGCGCCGTGCGCCCGGCGATGAAGCCGGCCATCGGCTTCTTGCGGCCACGCTTGGCTTCGTCCTTGAGGAACTGCGCGGCGTCTTCCTCTGCCGAACCGCCGATCTCGCCGATCATGATGATCGACTTGGTCTCGTCGTCGGCGAGGAACATCTCGAGCACGTCGATGAACTCGGTGCCCTTGACGGGGTCGCCGCCAATGCCCACGGCGGTGGTCTGGCCGAGGCCGACATTGGTGGTCTGGAACACTGCCTCATAGGTAAGCGTTCCCGAGCGCGAAACAACGCCGACCGAGCCCTTGCGGAAGATGTTTCCGGGCATGATGCCGATCTTGCATTCGTTGGGCGTCAAGACGCCCGGGCAGTTCGGGCCGATCAGCCTCGAGGTCGAGCGGTCGAGCCGCGCCTTGACCCTGATCATGTCCATCACCGGTATGCCTTCGGTGATGCAGATGATCAGCGGGATCTCGGCCTCGATCGCCTCCAGGATGGCTTCGGCGGCGCCCGCCGGCGGCACATAGACGACTGAAGCGTTGGCGCCGGTCTTCTCCTTGCCCTCGGCGACGGTGGCGAAGATCGGCAGGCTCTCGCCCTTGGAACCGGTCCAGGTCTCGCCGCCCTTTTTGGGATGGATGCCGCCGATCATTTTTGTGCCGTGATAGGCCAGCGCCTGTTCGGTGTGGAACGTACCGGTCTTGCCGGTCAGGCCCTGCACCAGCACCTTGGTGTTCTTGTCGACGAGAATGGACATGGGTGATAACGCCTCTGGATTCAGCGATTACAAGAAAGGATTGACGGCTCGTACCGAGCCATAAACCTGGTTGTGGTTGAGATCCTCGGTGTAGAAAATCGGCGCACCGAGATAGACGGCCGCGGCGAGAAGCGCGGCGTCGTAGTAGTGAATTCCGTAACGGCGCGCGAGGTCCAGCCCAGAGCGGACGTAGCTTTCGTCGACGGGCACCAAAGGACAGGTCCCGAGGAGAACCAGCCACTGGTCGAGCAGGTCATCGCCCAGGAGGGATTTCGCTCGCGACACTGCGGCGAATTCGGCCAAAGTTTGCCCCGACACGCCAAAGATGGTGCTCGATACCAGTTCTGCGGCGATCGGCGCGCGGCGTGGATCACGATTCTTCTCCGAAGCCGCGTAGATCAGGACGTTCGTGTCGAGAAAGCAATCGATCCTCCCGGTCGGCATAGGCGTCCCTTCGATCCCACTTGTAGGGGGTGTCGGCGCTGTCGCCCCGTCTCGCGGCCTCGTCCATGAGTCGCTTCATTCCCGCCTTGGCCCAGGCCATCCGGTCTTCCTGCTCGACTTCATGCGCAAGCAGTGAACGAATGAGGGCGTTGAGCGTGGTGTTGCGACGTCCGGCAAGGCCTCGCGCCTTTTCGAGCAGAGCCTCGTCCATGGCTAGGGTGACATTCTTCATCGCTTGTCTCCACATAAATACACAGCCAATATATGTGTGATTATGTGTATTTTTTCAACCGCCATGCCCACGATCTGCATCGCTCAGCCTTCCCCTAACTCGGAAGGCGAGACGCGCCGGTAAACGCCGCTCACCATGTCCTGCCAGGCATCGCTGCCGGCAGGTTTGAATTGCAATCGCATGCGGTAGGCGTCGGCACCGTCGAAAACATACGTCACGCGCGCGACGCCGCGCGGCGACGACCGCTCCAGAATAAGTTCGTTGCCGTTCCACGTGCCCGTGGCCGGCGCCGCCGGCACGAAGCCCATCGAGTCGAACTGATGCATGGTGGCGATGCTGTTTTGCTGGTCGAAGCCAAACACGCTGTGCGCGCCGAACGAGACCGTGCCGTCGCGACGCTGGCGATAGCGCTGCACCACGAACAGCCCGCCGAACTGTGCCTCAGCCAACACTTCGGAAGTCGCTGTGCCGGCATCGGTCCATTGGGTTGCCGCCACCTCTTCCTCACCACGCCACGCGCCGACCAGCGCCTGCAGGCGCTGGTGATCGGCCGAGAGCGAGGAGAAGGCGGCTGCGTTCATGGGTCAGAGCCGCTTCAGGTCGGATACGGTGAGGTCGCTCTTGGCGTTGCCGGTGTTGAGCGTTGTCGCCGGCTCGAACATCAGCACCACGGGCTCCGAAGTCAGCGAGCGCGGCCGGTGCTCGACGCCGCGCGGTACGACGATGAACTCGCCCTCGCCAAGCTCGACCGGACCGTCGCGAAAATCGATGGCAATGCGCCCACGCAGCACGAGGAAAGCCTCGTCCTCATTGTCATGCGCGTGCCAGTCGAAGGTTTCGCCGAACTTGGCGATCTTGACCTGGGCATCGTTGACGTCGCCGGCGATATGCGGATCGAAGACCTTTTTGATCTTTTGATCCGCCACCTCGACCAAGTTTATCTTGAGCGGAGGCATCCTATGACTTCCGCCCTTGAAGTTCTAGCTTCAGATCACGCAGCACGGCTACAATTTCCCGGTTTGTCTCGACGAGTTCCCGAATGGCGGCCGCATTGTCGTGACCGGCTCGTTCCCGGGCCCGCACATATTGTTTGAGTGAGACGAGGCCCCAGATCCAGATCACAAGAAAAATCGCCATCGGCAACCATGCGATGATGTATCCAAGCAAGCTTTGCGTGGCGTCCTGTTCCACAGCGGTATCAGCCCGTCACCGCCGCCACGATCTTCTTGGCCGCGTCGTCGAGATCATCGGCCGACACCACGTTGAGGCCGCTGTCGTTGATGATCTTCTTGCCGAGCTCGGCATTGGTGCCTTCCAGGCGCACCACCAGCGGCACTTGGAGGCCGACTTCCTTGACCGCGGCGATCACGCCCTCGGCAATGATGTCGCACTTCATGATGCCGCCGAAGATGTTGATCAGGATGCCCTTAACCGCCGGATCCTTGGTGATGATCTTGAACGCCGCCGTCACTTTCTCTTTCGACGCGCCGCCGCCGACATCGAGGAAGTTGGCCGGCTCGGCGCCATAGAGCTTGATGATGTCCATCGTCGCCATGGCAAGGCCGGCACCGTTGACCATGCAGCCGATATTGCCGTCCAGCGCGACATAGGCGAGGTCGTATTTCGACGCCTCGATCTCCTTCTCGTCCTCTTCGGTGGTGTCGCGCAGTTCGAGCACATCCGGGTGACGGAACAGCGCGTTGTTGTCGAACGACACTTTTGCGTCGAGCACGCGCAGCCGGCCGCTCTTCATGACGATCAGCGGATTGACCTCGAGCAGGCTCATATCCTTCTCGACAAAGGCCTTGTAGAGGATCGGGAACAGCGTATCGCCGTCCTTGGCGGCGTCGCCATCGAGCTTCAGCGCGCCGTTGAGCGCCTTCAGGTCGGCTGATGTGACGCCCTTTTCCGGATCGATGGCGACGGTGATGATCTTTTCCGGCGTGTCATGCGCGACCGCCTCGATGTCCATGCCGCCTTCCGTCGAGACGACGAAAGCAACGCGGCCGACCGAGCGGTCGACGAGGATCGACAGATAGAGTTCGCGCTCGATGTCGGCGCCGTCCTCGATGTAGAGGCGGTTGACCTGCTTGCCGGCCGGGCCGGTCTGCTTGGTGACCAGAGTATTGCCCAGCATCTCATTGGCGTTGGTGACGACGTCGGCGACCGACTTCGCCAGCCGCACACCGCCCTTGGCATCCGGGCCAAGCTCCTTGAATTTGCCCTTGCCGCGGCCGCCGGCATGGATTTGGCTCTTCACCACATAAAGCGGACCGGGGAGCGCCTTGGCGGCGGCTTCCGCTTCGTTCGCCTTGAACACCGGTACGCCCTCGGCCACCGGCGCGCCGAACGACTTCAGCAGCGCCTTGCCCTGATACTCATGGATGTTCATCTGGATTTTCTCCGGGTTACTTGGCGGCGAGCTGCGGTGCGATCTTGACGCAGGCCTCGGTCAGGCCCTGCACCGTCGCCACCGAACTGTCGAACATCTTCTGCTCGCTCTTGTTCAGGTCGATCTCGATGATGCGCTCGACGCCGCCGGCGCCGATCACCACGGGAACGCCGACATAGGTGTTCTTGACGCCATACTGGCCGGAAAGATACGCGGCGCACGGCAGCACGCGCTTCTTGTCCTTGAGGTAGGCTTCGGCCATCGAGATCGCCGAGGCGGCCGGCGCGTAATAGGCCGAGCCGGTCTTGAGCAGGCCGACGATCTCGGCGCCGCCGTCGCGGGTGCGCTGTACGATCTGGTCGAGCTTTTCCTTCGAGGTCCAACCCATCTTGATAAGGTCGGGCAGCGGAATGCCCGACACCGTCGAATAGCGGATCATCGGCACCATGGAATCGCCGTGGCCGCCGAGCACGAAGGCGGTGACGTCCTCGACCGAGACCTTGAATTCCTCGGCCAGGAAATAGCGGAAACGCGCACTGTCGAGCACACCGGCCATGCCGACGACATGGCTCTTGGGCAGGCCGGAGAACTTCTGCAGCGCCCAGACCATGGCGTCGAGAGGATTGGTGATGCAAATGACGAAGGCCTTCGGTGCGTACTTCTTCAGCCCGGCGCCGACCTGCTCCATGACCTTGAGGTTGATGCCCAGAAGGTCGTCTCGGCTCATGCCGGGCTTGCGCGGCACGCCGGCGGTGACGATGCAGACATCGGCACCCTCGATACCGGCATAGTCGTTGATGCCGGTGAGGCGGCTATCGAAGCCATCGACGGGCGACGACTGCGCGATATCGAGCCCCTTGCCTTGCGGGATACCTTCGGCAATATCGAACAGCACCACGTCGCCGAGGTCCTTGAGGCCGATCATATGGGCGAGCGTGCCGCCGATCATGCCAGAGCCGATGAGCGCTATCTTGTTGCGTGCCATGTCAGGATGTTTTCCCTTTGTCGGTGACGGTGTCTCAAATCTTTTAACGACTTGATGGCACGTCGAAGAAGAGGCTGGAATGCTGTGAGGACCCGCGAGATTTTCGCCGCACCCAATAGCCTCGGAGCGGCATAAATTCAAACGATTATTTTGAGGCGAGCATTTTCAATCGGTTAGAGTGATTGGGATTTACGTAAACGTCAAAGTTTGTAAGCCGACTTGCGGGAATTTACACAATCGCCATGGAAATCAGAAGGCTATATATGCCGGAGATGACGCCCTTGTGATGCGGGCACCAAATCTCTCCCTCGAGGGGAGATGTCGCCAAAGGCGAAGGGGGTCGTCACGCGTGGAGCGCTGGCGCCATCTGTGCCGCGCCCAGTCGAACCAACGCCCTCTGGCCTGCCGGCCATCTCCCCCTCAAGGAAGGTGATCGATCGTCGCGCCGGTTTCGCCAACCGTCAACGATGCAAGAGGGGAACCTACGTCTCTGAGCCTACGCCTGCGCCTGCTGCGCTTCTGGCGCCGCCTTCACCTTCTGCCGCTCCGCCCAATCCTCCAGCCATTCGTGGCTCTGCATCTCGATCAGGCGCGATGCCGTGCGCTCGAATTCGAAGACCTCGACGCCACGCTTTGCGAGATAAAGCTGCGGCGGTGGAGCCTCCGCACTCATCACCAGCCGAACATGATGGTCATAAAGCGTGTCGATCAACAGGATGAAGCGCTTGGCCTCGTTGCGCTTGCCTTCGCCGAGCACCGGGACATGGTCGACGAAGATGGTCGAAAAGCGCCCGGCGATCGCCAGGTAGTCGCGTGCCCCAAGCGGCCTTTCGCAGAGATCTGCGAAGGAAAACCGCGCCGCATCGCCTGCTGCGCGCGGCACGACCACTTGCCGGCCCTTGAGGGTCAGCGAGGTCTCCGTAATCGGCACGCCACGCGTCATGGTTTGCCAGGCCTCGTCGAGTATCTGGTCGGCCGCCGCACCGGCCGGCGTGACATAGACCGGCATGCGGGCGAACTTTTCCAGCCGGTAGTCCTTGTCGGCGTCGAGTGCCAGCACCTGTGCATGCCGCTCCAGAATGCCGATGAAGGGCAGGAAAAGCTGGCGGTTCAGCCCTTCTCTATAAAGATCTTCCGGCGCCACGTTCGAGGTGGCGACCAGCACCACGCCGTTGGCAAACAGCGCCGAAAACAGCCGCGACAGGATCATCGCGTCGGCAATGTCGGTGACCGAGAACTCGTCGAAGCACAGCACCCAGGCCTGCTCGGCAAGCGCCTTGGCGACGGGCGGGATCGGATCGTCTTCCCTGACGTCACCGTTCTTGCGCGCCTGCCGGTGCTTCTGGATGCGGTCCTGGACATCGGCCATGAAGTCGTTGAAGTGGACGCGGCGTTTGCGCCGTACCGGCACAAGCTCGAAGAACATGTCCATCAGCATGGTCTTGCCGCGGCCGACGCCGCCATGGATGTAGAGCCCTTTGACGGCCTCGTGCGTTCCGCGCTTGCGGGCAAACAGCCAGCCCAGCGCGCTGGACTTCTGTGCCAGCCGCTTGGCCGAAATCTCATCGGTCAGCCGGTCAAGCGCAGCTGCGATCCGCTCCTGTAGCGGATCGCGTTCGATCGCCCCCGTTTCCACCAGATGGTCGTAACGCTGCCTGACGGTCGCATGGATCTGGAGGCCGTCACGCAGATGCATCGGTCATGTCGTTCCGGAGCAATTTCCAGGAAAAATATGTCTATCTTGTAAGCGAAATCGGCTGGCCGTTCGAAGTCTGGCCGTCGAATTTCGAGCCGCCCGAGGAATAGAGCCGCGCCAGCGCACCGCCATTCTCGTCATAAAGCGTCAGTTGCTTGCCGGCGACGTTCCACGACTTGATGCCGTCGATCGGTGCCGGGCAATGCAGCGGCCCGGCGCGGAAGCCGGCACCGAACTTGGTCTGCGGCGTCGCCACCTTGCAGCTCTGGCCCGAAACGCTGGCATTCCAGACGCCGGCGACGCTGGCGGCATTGAGATCCGAGGCTCCGGCGGGCGCCGTACCGTCCGGCGGCAGCGAGGCCACCTGCGTATTCGCCGGCGCGGTCGGGAATTCCGACGGGTCCGTGGTGCAGGGCGACGCCGGCGGCGGTAGCTGGTTCGCGGTCACCTTGCCGGCGGGCGCGGCCTCCAGCGGTGCCGGCTGCTGATCGCCCATCGACGAGAAACGTGAGGTCGAACAGCCGCTCGCAACGAGCGCGGCCAGCGATACGGCCACCAGGCCGGTTTTCGAAAAAGTCATTCCAACCTCCGTCGGATCCGGCTGGGGGGAAGCCGTCCGCACAATCTCACCTCCACCAAGATGGAGAAGGTGGCGAAATTTCAACCCGATATGGTTAAAATACGGTTTGCAGCAAGATTTGTTGCAAATTTGTCGCAATCGCGATGGTACGGGCCACTGTCGCGCGTCGCCCTGAGGTCCCGGTTGACACTGGCCGCCCCCTGGCATTCGGCGGTCACACGCTTGCGCAAGCAGGCACAGCGCCTATGTCAGGGAGACGCAACCTGCCGGAGCCGCAAAATTGGCCGCGAGAAAGAGAGCCGCCAATCGCTACTATAGCGGCCCGCCCAGCGATCATTTCGACGGCACCTTGTTCTTCAATCCCGACGGCCAGCTGCCCGGCCGTTTCGCCGACCTGCTGAAATGGCAGTTGAATGGCAAGCGCTCGAAATGGCCGGCGACGAATCCAAGCCCCTTCCCGCAGGCAAAGCCGGCCGCGAGCGTCGAAGGCGCCGCACTTGATGTGACGATGGTGGGCCATTCCAGCTTGCTGATCCAGACGGCCGGTCTGAACATCCTGACCGACCCGGTCTGGTCGCAGCGCGCGTCGCCGCTTTTCTTTGCCGGTCCACGGCGCATCAATCCGCCAGGCATCGCTTTCGCCGACCTGCCGCCGATCGACCTCGTGCTGGTCAGCCACAATCATTACGACCATCTCGACCTCGCCACGCTGAAGCGGCTGAAGGCCGGCCACGACCCGCTGGTGCTCACTCCGCTCGGCAACGATACCCTGATTGGCGATGCGATTCCCGGCATGCGGCTGTCGGCGCACGATTGGGGCGACAGGGTCGAGGTCGGCAATGGCGTCGTCGTCCATGTCGAGCCGGCGCACCACTGGTCGGCGCGGGGCGCCCGCGACCGGCGCATGGCGCTGTGGGCCGGCTTCGTCGTCGGGACGCCGAACGGCAAACTCTATTTCGCCGGCGACACCGGCTTCCACGGCGGCATCAACTATCGGCTGATGGCCGAGAAACATGGCGGCTTCCGCTTCGCCATCCTGCCGATCGGTGCCTATGAGCCGCGCTGGTTCATGGCGCCGCAGCACCAGAATCCGGAGGAGGCGGTGCAAGGCATGACATTGTGCAACGCCGCTTTCGCCGCCGGCTGCCACTGGGGCACTTTCCAGCTCACCGACGAACCGATCGACGAGCCGGCGCGAAAACTGACCGAGGCGCTTGATGACCAAGGCGTCCCACGAGAGCGCTTTCGCGCCTTGCGGCCCGGCGAGGTCTGGAGCGTACCCGAGATCGGGCGCGACTGACGTCTGCATTGGCCATTTACGCCCCGGTCATTTTCGCAGATGGTCAGCCTAACGGGCAAAGGGGAATTCAGATGAAATCGATCGTGGCAGTTCTGATGGCGCTGGCGTTTTCGACGCCATGCGCTTTCGCAGGCGAAATCGGCGACCGCGCCACCGAGGCCGAAAAACTGCTGCAGTCGGGTGACGGCGCCGGCGCGCTGGACAAATTCCGCGGCGCGGAGGAAGCCTTCTGGCAAGCGATGCCGCTGACCGTCCAGAATGTCAAACAGGTCGATTCCGCAAGCGGTTTCGGCATCTACAGCGAGCGTGCCAATCGCATCTACAAACCTGGCGAGAAGATCGTGCTCTATATGGAGCCTGTTGGCTACGGCTATGGCACGGACGGTCTTGGCAACAGCATGATCGCACTTTCCGTCGACATCACCGTCGTTTCAGCGGCCGGCGAGACCCTCGGGACAAGTGAGAAGGTCGGCCGTGTCCAGGTCGCCTCCCGCTCACACAACCGCGAACTGTTCTTCAAGCTGGACCTCTCCCTCGACGGCTTGCCGCCCGGCAAATACCGGTGCGACTTTCTCATGCATGACGAGAATTCGAGCAAGACGGCGCCCTTCACCACCGATATCGAGATCGCCGGCTAGGTCGGTCAACGGGCAGCGGCCTCGCAAGCCGACGGGAACCCAAGCGCGGCAACCGCGTTTTTCATACGGTTTCAAAATCTATCGGTTTGCGAGGCATTCCCATGCTCAAATGGATTGTCATTTTGCTGATCATCGCCGCGGCGGCGAGCCTGCTCGGCATGCCGGCGCTGGCAGGTGCTGCCGCAACCGGTGCGCGCATCCTCATCGGCATCGTTCTGATCATCTTCCTGTTGATGGTACTCGGCATTTTCGCGGTGACGTAAAGTGGCTCCGCACTGGTAATTCCTGCCCGTTTCCGCCATATAGCGCCAATCGGACACGGAATTTTCGGAGCAATGGCCAGCACCGCCCCATTCGCCAAGATGAACGGCATCGGCAACGAGATCATCGTTGCCGACATGCGTAGCCGTGCCGATCGGGTGACGGCGGCCGCGGCAATCGCGCTGAACGCGGATGCCGCGACAAGGTTCGACCAGATCATGGCGATCCACGACGCCAGGACGCCGGGCACCGCCTTTTTCATCGACATATTGAATTCCGACGGAACCGGCGCGCAGGCCTGCGGCAATGGCATGCGCTGCGTTGTCCAGGCGCTCGCCGCCGAGACCGGCCAGAAGACCTTCACTTTCGAGACCGTCGCCGGCATTCTCAACGCGCGCGAACATGCCGACGGCTCGATCTCGGTCGACATGGGCATACCGCGCTTCGGCTGGCAGGACATTCCACTGGCCGAGGAATTCCACGACACCCGCATGATCGAGCTGCAGATCGGCCCGATCGACGCGCCGGTGCTGCATTCACCCTCTGTCGTCTCGATGGGCAATCCGCACGCCATCTTCTGGGTCGATCGCGACGTCTGGTCCTACGAGCTCGACCGTTTCGGCCCGCTGCTCGAGAACCATCCGATGTTTCCCGAACGGGCCAACATCACCATCGCTCAGGTCACCTCACCCGAAACCATGATCATCCGCACATGGGAGCGTGGCGCCGGCCTGACCAAGGCCTGCGGCTCGGCCTCCTGCGCCGCAGTGGTCGCAGCCGCCCGCACCAACCGGACCGGTCGCAGCGTCAGCCTGCTGACCCCCGGCGGCGGCACGCTGCATGTCGAATGGCGCGACGATGACCACGTCATCCTCACCGGCGCCGCCGAATGGGAATTTTCCGGCAACTTCGATCCGTCGGTCGGAACGTGGGCCCGCGACACCGAAAGCGCGGCCTGATGTCCGCTCTGTCCAAGAGCCCGGTGTCCAAGGGCATCGATGTGGTGACTTTCGGCTGCCGGCTGAACACCTATGAGTCCGAGGTGATGCGGCGCGAGGCTGAAACCGCCGGCCTCGGCGCGCTGGAAGGCGGCGCCGTGATCTTCAACACCTGCGCTGTCACCGGCGAAGCGGTGCGCCAGGCCAAGCAGGCGATCCGCAAGGCGCGCCGCGACAACCCGCAAGCCCGCATCATCGTCACCGGCTGCGCCGCGCAGACCGAGCCTGAAAAATTCGCCTCAATGGACGAGGTCGATCTCGTGCTCGGCAACGAGGAGAAGCTGAAGGCGAACTCCTATCGCGCGCTGCCGGATTTCGGCGTCAACGACACCGAGAAGGCGCGCGTCAACGACATTTTTTCGGTGCGCGAAACCGCAGGCCACATGGTCGACGCCATCGAGGGCCGCGCGCGCGCCTTCGTACAGGTGCAGACCGGCTGCGACCACCGCTGCACCTTCTGCATCATCCCTTACGGCCGCGGCAATTCGCGCTCTGTGCCGATGGGCGCCGTGGTCGAGCAGGTCAAACGGCTCGCCGGAAACGGCTATGCCGAGATCGTGCTGACCGGAGTCGACATGACCAGTTTTGGCGCCGACCTACCGGGCGCGCCGAAGCTCGGCAAACTTGTAAGAACCATCCTCAGGCAGGTGCCCGACGTGAAGCGCCTGCGGCTATCCTCGATCGATTCGATCGAGGCCGACGACGATCTGCTCGACGCCATCGCCACCGAGCCCAGGCTGATGCCGCATCTGCATCTGTCGCTGCAATCGGGCGACGACATGATCCTGAAGCGCATGAAGCGCCGGCACAGTCGAGACCAGTCGATCCGCTTCTGCGAGGACGTTCGCAAGCTGCGCTCCGGCATCGTCTTCGGCGCCGACATCATCGCCGGCTTCCCGACCGAGACCGACGAAATGTTCGAGAACTCGGAAAAAATCGTCGAGGAGTGTGGCCTGACCCATCTCCACGTTTTCCCCTTCAGCCCGCGCGACGGCACGCCTGCCGCGCGCATGCCGCAGCTCCGTCGCGAATTGGTCAAGCAGCGCGCTGCCCGGCTGCGCGCCGCGGGTGACGCTGCCTATATCAGGCATCTGTCGTCGCTTTCCGGAACCCGTCAGTCGATCCTGGTCGAGCGCGACGGACTTGGCCGCACCGAAGGGTTTACGCTTGCCGCACTCGGCACCGGCGCACCGGGCGAAATCGTCGAGGCCGATATATCGGGCCACGATGGTACCCGGCTGATCGCGACGCCCCTTTCCGCCCGCGCGGCCTGAGAAACGCAAAGCATGGCTGGTTTTTTCAAGAAGATATTTTCGTTCGGCAAGAAGGAGGTGGTCGAGGAGCGGGTCGACGAAACCGCCCCTTTGCCGCCGATCAAGTGGGAAGCACTCGATGCGCTGAAGCCGGCGGCCGAGCAGGTCGTGCCGGAGTTTTTGAAGCGCGACGAGCTGGAGCCCGAGGCGGAGACTGCGCCGACGCCGACGGTTGAGCCGAAGGTGATCCCTGCGACGGAACCGGCGCCTGTCGAGGAGCCGGCGCCCGAACCGGCACCTTCGATTCCGCCAGCGCCGGAGCCTACCGTTCCGCCCGCGCCGGAACCTCTGCCGAAGCCCGAACCGGGAGAAGAACCCGCGCCTGAGACGCCTGCCGAGCCGCCGGCGCCCGAGGAAATACCAACACCTCCCGCCGTCCCGGAACCTGCCCCCAAACCTCAGCCGCAAGAGGTACCGCCACCCGCGCCGGCCGAGCCGGAGATCGTTCCGTCACGCCCGGAAAAGCAACCGGAACCGGCCCCGGTCGAAGTGCCGGTGCCGCCGGTGGAGGTTCCACCGGCAGAGACAACAACTCCGATCGAGGTGCCGACGCCGGCGCCGGCCCCTCAGCCACCATCAGACTTCGAAGAAGAAGCCTCAACGCTGACGCGCGCCTCGCTCCGTCCTTCACGGGGAGAGGGTAAGGGTGAGCGGCAGCGCGAACCTGCACAAGGCGTGGCAGCGAGTGAACCGGAAGCTCCGCCGGCCGAAATCGCACCTCCCATTCGCCAGCCTGCGCCGATCGAATCGCAGCCGGTCATAGCCGAGATCGCGCCCGAACCGCAGGCCGTCCCCGCGCCAAAATCCGTTCCTGGCAAGGTAACCGTCACCAGGAAGGTCGAGCAGAAGGCAGAGCCGCAGAAGGCACCGGAGCCGGCGCCGAGGCGCTCATGGTTCCAGCGCATGAAGGACGGGCTTGCCCGTTCGTCCAAGGAACTGACCGGCAACATTGCCGGGGTCTTCACCAAGCGCAAGCTGGACGAGGAGACGCTGCAGGATCTGGAGGACGTGCTGATCCGTGCCGATCTCGGCATGGAGACCGCGCTGCGCGTCACAGATGCGCTGGCTACCAGCCGCTACGGCAAGGATGTCTCCGACACCGAGGTTCGCGCCATTATGGCGGCCGAGGTGGAGAAGGTGCTGACGCACGTCGCCATGCCGCTGGAACTCGATCTCTCGCACAAGCCGCATGTTATCCTAGTGGTTGGCGTCAACGGCACCGGCAAGACCACGACCATCGGCAAGCTTGCCGCCAAGCTCACCGATGGCGGCCTGTCGGTGATGTTGGCGGCCGGCGACACGTTCCGCGCCGCGGCGATCGAGCAGTTGAAGATCTGGGGCGAGCGGACGAAATCGCCTGTCATCGCCTCCAAGCTCGGCGCCGATGCCGCGGGCCTCGCCTATGACGCGTTCGAAAAGGCCAAGGACGCCGGCTCAGACGTGCTGATCATCGACACCGCCGGCCGCCTGCAAAACAAGACCGAGTTGATGGCGGAGCTCGAAAAGATCGTCCGCGTGCTCGGCAAGCTTGATCCGGAAGCGCCGCACACCGTGCTGCAAACCGTCGATGCCACCACCGGCCAGAATGCACTCAACCAGGTCGAAATCTTCCGCAATGTCGCCGGCGTCAACGGCCTTGTGATGACCAAGCTGGACGGCACGGCGCGCGGCGGTATTCTGGTGGCGATCGCGGCAAAGCACAAATTGCCGGTCTATTTCATCGGCGTCGGCGAACAGGTCGACGACCTCGAACCGTTCTCGGCAAGCGAATTCGCCAGGGCGATCGCTGGAGTTGCCTAACAAGCATGTCCCAAAAAGTTGCAGCCTTTTTGGATCGGATCCTGCGTAAGAAAGAGCTTCCATGAACCCACCCATTCTCGAACGCGATCCGTCCGATCCGCAAAAACAAAAGAAGGAAGGCGTCAATCCGCTGCTCAAGCTGGTGTTGGAGCTGGGGCCGTTGATGGTGTTCTTCTTCACCAATGCGCGCGGCGCCTGGCTAGTGCAGAAATTCCCTGTCCTGGCCGAGTTCGGCGGCCCGATCTTCGTCGCCACCGGCCTGTTCATGGCCGCCACGGCAATCGCGCTGATCGCCTCATGGCTGCTGATGCGCACGTTGCCGATCATGCCGATGGTGTCGGGCGTCGTCGTCTTCATCTTCGGCGCGCTGACGCTCTATCTGCAAGACGACATCTTCATCAAGATGAAGCCGACCATCGTCAACACGCTGTTCGGCGGCGTGCTGCTCGGCGGCCTCTATTTCGGCAAGTCGCTGCTTGGCTATGTCTTCGATTCGGCCTTCAGCCTCGATGCCGAAGGCTGGCGCAAGCTGACCTTCCGCTGGGGCCTGTTCTTCCTGTTCCTGGCCCTTGCCAATGAGGTGGTGTGGCGGAATTTTTCCACCGACGCCTGGGTTACCTTCAAAGTCTGGGGCATCATGCCGATCACGCTTCTGTTCACCTTCAGCCAAATGCCGCTGATCCTGCGCCATTCGCTTGAGGACAAGACCGGGAAATAGGAGAGGGCCGTGGAATTCGTCACCACGCGCGACGAACTGAGGACGATCTACAAGACGCCGCGACCGACCGACGGCTCGATCCGTAAGGAGATGAAAGCGCTCGACGGCCACTGCCGCTCCTTCATTGGCAAGAGCCCGTTCGTGCTGATCGGCTCGTCCGACGGCGCCGGCAATGCCGACGTGACGCCGAAGGGTGACAAACCGGGCTTTGCCGCCGTGCTCGACGACACCACCATCGCCATTCCGGACCGGCCCGGCAACAACCGGCTCGACACGCTGGAGAACATCCTCCTCCATCCCTCGGTCGGGCTGCTCTTCCTCATTCCCGGTATGAACGAGACGCTGCGCGTCAACGGCGAGGCCCGCATCACCGTCGACGGGGGCCTTCGCGAGCGCCTTGCCATCGACGGCAAGGAACCGCAAAGCGTCGTCGTGGTCACCGTCAAGGCCGCCTACATGCATTGCGCCAAGGCCTTCATGCGCTCGGATTTGTGGAAGCCGGAGACCTGGTACGACCGCGCGACGCTGCCGACGCTCGGCCAGATCCTGCGGGATCAGCTGGCGCTGGCCGATTCGGCCGAGGCGACCGATCGCTGGCTCGATGAGGAATATAAGCAAACGATGTGGTAGGTTTTTCGGACGACGATTCGTCCCGACTGGTTCCCTTTCTTGCTGAACATGCTTGCGATCTCCGGCAGCCTGCGGGCAGCCTCCACCAATTCGGCCCTGGTCTCCGCACTGGCGCGCAACGCGCCGACCGGCTGCCGCATCACCGTCTATGACGGGCTTGGCCGTCTGCCAATCTTCAATCCCGACGATGAAGGCGAGCGGACGCCGCTCGAAGCCTCCGCGCTGATCGATGCCGTTACTCAAGCCGACGGCGTCATCGTCTCCTGCCCCGAATATGCCCATGGCGTGCCGGGCGGGCTGAAGAACGGGCTCGACTGGCTGGTGTCGCGTGACGCCGCTGTCGCCAAGCCCGCCATGCTGGTGCACGCCTCGCCGCGCTCGCTATTCGCCCGCGCCGCCCTGGCCGAGATCATGCGCACCATGTCGTTCACGCTTTGCGAGCATATGCTGCAGATTGCCCTGCTCGGCAAGAAGCCGCCTGAGGTGGAAGCTGTCTTGGCCGAGCCGGCGAGCCGGCTGGCGATGCATGATGCGCTGAATTCCTTCGCGGATTTCATTCGCGCGCGTTGATGCTGAGCGGCCATCACCGCGCTTCGTCATCCTGGGGCGGAGCAAGGAGCGCAGCGACGCGGCGCAGACCCTAGGATGACGAAGGCGTGGGGCTGGGCCTCCACGCCTTCGAACTACTTCTTCCCCCTCAATGTCTCCACATCCGTCTTCCCGACATACCAGTCACGCGCATTGACCTCCTCGAAGACCACCCAGACATCGTCATTGCCAAGGCCCGTGGCGTCCATGATGGCCGCCGTGACCTTCTTGGCGATATCCGCCTTCTTGCCCGCCGGATCGGCGGCGATCACTTCCTTGACGATGCGGATATTGACGAATGGCATGACGTCCTCCCCTTCGATTTGTTGACTGTCGGTATGAGACTGTTTCGAAATTCGCTCTGGCGAGTCATATTGTGGTGGTTTCGAGAACCGGAGCGCAGCGGACATTTGGGTCCGTGAACTCAGTTCTACTGCGCTGACGCAGTAGAACGGGGAACCGCAGAAAACGCCATCAGATGGCCGCCAGAGTAGAATTTCCAAACAGTCTCAATAGGTCTTGGCGCCGTTGACCATGAGCCGGACCATGTAGAGCGAGGTGGTGCCGGCGATGTAGAGGCAATTCAGCTTGTTGCCGCCGAACACGCAATTGGCGGTGACTTCGGGCACTTTGATCCTGCCGATCTGCGTGCCGTCCGGATCGTAGCAATGGATGCCGTCGGCAGCACTTGTCCAGATGCGTCCGTCCTCGTCGAGGCGGAAGCCGTCGAACAGGCCGGCGGTGCAGTCGGCGAAGATCTTTTCGCCCGACACCTTCTTGCCGCCCTTGCCGACATTGAACACCCGCAAATGCGCCGGGTTCTGCGCGCCATGCGTGCGGCCGGTGTCGGCGACATAGAGCTTGCTCTCGTCAAGCGAGAAAGCCAGCCCGTTGGGCCTGACCATGTCGGTGATAACGGCTTCGACGTCGCCGGTGCCGGGATCGACCCGGTAGACATGGCAGGCGCCGATTTCGCTGTCGGCCTTGTCGCCTTCATAGTCGGTGTCGATGCCGTAGCTCGGATCCGTGAACCAGATCGAGCCGTCCGACTTCACCACCGCGTCGTTGGGCGAGTTCAGCCGTTTGCCCTTCCATTCGGCGGCGATGGTGGTGACCGAGCCGTCGAACTCGGTGCGGCTGACGCGGCGGCCCGAATGCTCGCAAGTCACCAGCCGGCCCTGCCGGTCGACTGTATTGCCGTTGGAGTTGCCGGATGGTTGCCGGAAGACGCTGACATTGCCGTCGGTCTCGTCATAGCGCAGCATGCGGTTGTTGGGGATGTCGGACCAGACGACATAGCGGCCGGCGGCGAACCAGGCCGGTCCTTCCGCCCACTGGCATCCGGTGAACAGCTTCTCGACCTGCGCGTTGCCGTTGAACAGGCGTGCGAAGCGTGGATCGAGAACTTCATAATAGTCTGCGGCCGCCATACTTTTCCTCCCGGCATCACGTGAGATCGGATCAAGCCAGCCGGCGATCGATATGGCAAGATCGATCCGTGAAATCGTCCGCAGTCTCCTTCAGACGTGATTGAGGGAATGCGGGTTGATCGCGGTTAACTTGGGTTAAGTCGGCTTAACTCGGGTAAATGTGGCTTTAACCGGCTATGCGCTGGACGCAATGGTGCATTGCAACATCTTCTTTTTGCAATGCACCATTACTATGTCATGCTTCGCATCGATCAAGGGAGGAATAACGGCCGCGCAAATGCGGCACCATAAGGAACCTTGCTATGATCCTCGACAGTCTCATGACCCGCGCGCGCAACAGCATTGCCAAGCGCAAACACTACAACCGCCTTGTCGCCGAAATCGACAGCTTTTCCAGCCGCGATCTGGCCGACATGCGCGCCGACCGCTCGGAAATGCTCTACCAGATCCACAAGCAGATCTACGGCTGATCTCAGGTCTCTCGTGATACGCGCCGCCAAGGCGCGTTGAGATTCAGGTCAGGCCGAGCCGAGAATGGTGGGTTCCGAGACCCGGCGCGGAGCGTACTTTTGGGTACGTGAGCACAGGAAGCGCAGGAAGCCGCCGTTCGTAGGCCGGCATCACCTGAATATCAACGTGCCGCCAGCGCCTTTTCAATCTGTGGCAGCAAAAGATCCCTCGCCGTCTCGGGCGTCAGCGGACCGACATGCTTGTAGGCGATCTTGCCGTCCTTGCCGATGACGAAGGTTTCCGGCACGCCGTAGACACCCCAGTCGATCGCCGCGCGGCCGGCTTCGTCGACCCCGATCGCCTGGAACGGATTGCCGAGATCGCCGAGGAACCGGCGGGCGTTTTCCGGCTGGTCCTTATAGTTCAGCGCCGCCAGGACAAAACGCTTGTCCTGCGACAGCGCCAAAAGCACCGGATGCTCTTCGCGGCACGGCGCGCACCACGATGCAAAGACGTTGACCAATGTGACCTTGCCGGCGAAGGCTTTCGAATCGAGCCCCGGCAGGTTGCTGCCTTCGAGCGCCGGCAGGCTGGTCTGCGGCGCCGGCAGGCCGATCAGCGCCGACGGCACCTCCGAAACGTCGCGCCCCGATAACAGTTGCGACAGGAACAGTCCGGCCAGACCGAGGAAAATCAGCAGCGGCAAGAGCACGAACAGGCGGCGACGGGGTGTCGGCGTTTCCGTTTCTGTGCTCATGATTTGGCCACCTTGTCGGAGCGACGCCGCACGCCGGCCGCCTCCAGTTCGGCGAGCTCGCGTTTTCGGGCCCGCTGGTCGAGCAGGATCCAGCCGATCAGCCCGATCAGCACCACGGCGGTGATGCCATAGGCTGCGGTCACATAAAGTGCGTGCGCGCTCATGACTGCCGCTCCATCGACGACATCCTTCCTTGCAACCGCATCCTTCCGTCTCGCCCGATCATACCTTCCCATAACGGCGTGCTGGCAGCTTCGCAATCGGCTGCCGCACCGCCGCCTCCGAACTTATAGGATCGCTGCGCCGCGACCCCTTGATGTCGCGCAAACCATCACTAATGTCACTCAATCCGTGCCGTGGCGTAGCGCCAGCGCCGCCGAGACTGGACCCAGCACTGCAAGAAACAGTGTCAGCGCGGCAAGAATGAGGAAGGGTTGCAGAAACGGGTCGGGATTGGCCGTCGCGCCATAGCTCGCCGAAACGCCGAAGATCAGCACCGGAATGGTCAGCGGCAGCACCAGAACGGAGATCAGCAGCCCGCCACGCGGCAGCGCCACCGCCACCGCCGCGCCGGCGGCGCCGATGAAGGTGATTGCCGGGGTGCCGACCAATAGGGTCAGCGCCGTGGCGCCGATGCCGAGCGGCTCCATGTTCATGAACAGGCCGAGCAAGGGAGCGGCAATGACCAGCGGCAAGACGCTGCCCGCCCAATGCGCCAGGCATTTGGTCAGCACCGTCAAGGCCAGCATGTTGCGATCATTGCCGAGCACCAGCAGATCGAGCGAGCCATCCTCGCGGTCGGCCTGGAACAGCCGGTCGAGGCCGAGCAGGCAAGACAGCAGCGCGCCGATCCACAGGATCGCCGGGCCGATACGGGCAAGCAGCTTGAGATCCGGTCCGACCCCGAACGGGATGGTGGCGATGACGGCGAGGAAGAAGATGACGCCGGTCAACGCGCCGCCGCCGGCACGGATGTTGAGGCGGATGTCGCGCAGGAAGAGCGCTAGCATGACTTGAGAAGCCTTCGCCCAGGCGCCCCGCCGCAGAGCGCCGACATCAACCGGCTTCCCCCATCACCAACGCCTTCGCCCCATCCAATCCGAGCGGCAAATGCGTCGCCGCAACAATCATCCCGCCCTCTTCACAATGCCTCGTCATCAACCCCGAAAACCGCGCCTCAGAAGCCTTGTCCAACCCGGCCGTCGGCTCGTCCAGCAGCCACAGCGGCCGATGACTGACCAACAGCTTGGCGATAGCCGCGCGGCGCCGCTGCCCGGTCGACAGATAGCCGAACGGCAGATGGCCGATGCCACCAAGCCCGACCGATTCAAGCGCCTCTTCGACGTCCAGTTGCCCATCGCCGTTGAAATCGCGCCAGAAGCGCAGGTTCTCCGCCACGCTCAGTGCCGTCTTCATTGCGTTCTGGTGGCCAAGGTAATGGCAGGCCGAGGCGACAGACGGAAACGCCTCGCCCCCATCTTCGATCTTCATGACACCTTCGATCTTCACGCTGCCCTCCGCCACCGGAAGCAGTCCGGCGATGACCCTCAGCAAGGTCGATTTGCCCGATCCGTTCGGCCCTGTGACGACAAGCGCCTGGCCGTCCTCCAAGGCAAAGCCGATGCCCGAAAACACCGTGTCGCCGCCGCGTTCGCCGCCTAGATTTTCGGCGATCAGCCGCATTCGTCGCCTGCCTTGAAAACCATGTCTCGCGACAGTTGCCGCATCGCACAAATTTGCTCTCCAACTGTCTAGAACTATTCCAGAAAATTCTCTATATGCGGTGCATCCGTGCCAGCGGTCGGCGCGGGAACAGAATTAGCGCCGAACCAGCGCACGCGCCGCCTTGAACGGCTCGGGTTGCTTGGGAACGGACAGCGGAAATGGCCGTACCCGCACCTTTGCGCGTGATTGCATGCCATCGGCGTCCGTTCCCTTTCAGGCTGAACAGACAAGGACGGATCGCACGTGTCAAAATCCCTCGACAGTTTCAATTGCCGCCGCACGTTGACCGCGGGCGGCGCGGAATATGCCTATTTCGACCTCATCGAGGCCGAGAAGAACGGCCTCACCGGCATCTCCCAGCTGCCCTATTCGATGAAGGTGCTGCTGGAGAACCTGCTGCGCAACGAGGACGGCCGCTCCGTAACCAAGGAGAGCATCCAGGCAGTTGCCGGCTGGCTGACCGACAAGGGCACTGCCGGTGTCGAGATCGCCTATCGCCCGGCCCGCGTGCTGATGCAGGATTTCACCGGCGTTCCGGCCGTGGTCGACCTTGCCGCCATGCGCGACGCCATGGCCTCGCTCGGCGGCGATCCGCAGAAGATCAACCCGCTGGTGCCGGTCGACCTCGTCATCGACCATTCCGTCATCGTCGACGAATTCGGCACGCCGCTGGCCTTCGCCCGCAATGTCGAGCTCGAATATGAGCGCAACGAGGAACGCTACAAGTTCCTGAAATGGGGCCAGCAGGCGTTCCGCAACTTCCGCGTCGTGCCGCCTGGCACCGGCATCTGCCACCAGGTCAACCTCGAATATCTCGGCCAGGTGGTGTGGACCAACACCGAGGACGGCGAAACCACCGCCTATCCCGACACCTGCGTCGGCACCGATTCGCACACCACCATGATCAACGGCCTTGGCGTGCTCGGCTGGGGCGTCGGCGGCATCGAGGCCGAGGCGGCCATGCTCGGCCAGCCGGTCTCCATGCTTTTGCCCGAAGTCATCGGCTTCCGTCTGACCGGCAAGCTCAAGGAAGGCGTCACCGCCACCGACCTCGTGCTCACTGTCACGCAGATGCTGCGCAAGAAGGGCGTCGTCGGCAAGTTCGTCGAGTTCTTCGGCCCGGGCCTGTCCAACATGACACTGGCCGACCGCGCCACCATCGGGAACATGGCGCCCGAATACGGCGCCACCTGCGGCTTCTTCCCGGTCGATTCGGAAACCATCCGCTACCTCACAATGTCCGGCCGCAGCGAGGACCGCATCGCGCTGGTCGAGGCCTATGCAAAGGCACAAGGGCTGTGGCGCGAGACCGGCTCGACCGATCCGGTGTTCACCGACCTGCTCGAGCTGGAGCTCGGCTCCGTCGTGCCGTCGATGGCCGGCCCCAAGCGGCCCGAAGGCCGCGTTGCCCTGGAAGATATCCCGGCAGGCTTCGCCAAGGCGATGGAGACCGAATACAGGAAGGCGGCCGAGCTATCCAAACGCTATGCCGTCGAAGGCACCGACCATGATCTCGGCCATGGCGATGTCGTCATCGCCGCCATCACCTCCTGCACCAACACCTCGAACCCAAGCGTGCTGATCGGCGCCGGCCTCCTGGCCCGCAACGCCAACCGCCTCGGGCTGAAGCAGAAGCCATGGGTGAAGACCTCGCTGGCCCCCGGCAGCCAGGTGGTTGCCGAATATCTGGAGAAGTCCGGCCTGCAGAAGGAGCTCGACCAGATCGGCTTCAACCTGGTCGGCTTCGGCTGCACCACCTGCATCGGCAATTCCGGCCCGCTGCCGGCGCCGATCTCCAAGACCATCAACGACAAGGGCCTGATTGCTGCCGCGGTCTTGTCCGGCAACCGCAACTTCGAAGGCCGCGTCTCGCCCGACGTGCAGGCGAACTATCTGGCGTCGCCGCCGCTGGTCGTCGCGCACGCGCTGGCCGGAACCGTCACCAAGGACCTCACGACAGAGCCGCTCGGCGAGGACAAGAACGGCAACCCGGTCTACCTCAAGGATATCTGGCCGAGTTCGGCCGAGATCCAGGAGTTCATCGAAAAGAACGTCACCCGCGAGCTGTTCGCCCGCAAATATGCCGACGTCTTCAAGGGCGATGAATACTGGCAGAACGTCAAGGCGCCGGAAGGCCAGACCTATGCCTGGGACGACAACTCGACCTATGTGCAGAACCCACCCTACTTCGCCGGCATGACATCAGGTTTCGGCAAGATCGGCGACATCAAGGGCGCTCGAGTGCTCGGCCTGTTCGGCGACAAGATAACCACCGACCACATCTCGCCGGCGGGTTCGATCAAGGCGGCGTCGCCGGCCGGCAAATACCTGACTGATCACGGCGTCGGCGTCGCCGACTTCAACCAGTACGGCACAAGGCGCGGCAATCACGAGGTGATGATGCGCGGCACCTTCGCCAACATCCGCATCCGCAACCACATGCTGGGCGAGAACGGCCGTGAGGGCGGCTACACCATCCACTACCCGTCGAAGGAAGAAGAATCGATCTACGACGCGGCGATGGAATACAAGAAGGAAGGCGTGCCGCTGGTCATCTTCGCCGGCGTCGAATACGGCAACGGCTCGTCGCGCGACTGGGCGGCCAAGGGAACCAATCTGCTTGGTGTCCGCGCGGTCATCGCCCAGTCCTTCGAGCGTATCCATCGCTCGAACCTGGTCGGCATGGGCGTCATTCCCTTCGTCTTCGAGGACGGCACCTCGTGGGCCTCGCTCAATCTCAGGGGCGACGAGCTGGTCGAGATCGATGGCTTGAGCACCATCAAGCCGCGCCAGACGATGATCGCCAAGGTCACCTATGGCGACGGCACGGTGAAGAACGTGCCGATCATCTGCCGCATCGATACTCTGGACGAGCTCGACTACTTCAAGAACGGTGGCATCCTGCAATACGTGCTGCGCGATCTGGCTGCTTAGGGAAAAGGGACTAGGCAGTAGGGAATAGAGGCCCCTACTGCCTACTGCCTACTGCCTACTGCCTACTGCCTACTGCCTACTGCCTACTGCCTAGCCTTCGGCGCCCCAAAACGCGCCGCTGCTGCCAGAAGCACGCCGAGCATCAGCCCGTTGAGGATGTGCCAGAGGAAGTGCGTGCCGAGCGGAAAGCTGCCGCAGACCAGCGGGTCGATCATCCGGCAGATGACCGACATCACGAAGATCGTCGAGCCAGCCAGATTGTACCAGCCGGCGCGATTGCCGGCCGCCGCCACAAGCATGCCGAAGAAGGCGAGCGCCAGGAACGGCGGCAGATAGCCAGTCGTGCCGTTGGAGGCCTGGCGCAGCCAGTCCGGCACGGCCACGGTTATCGCCCCGGCAACGACATAGAAGGCTATGAAGATGGCGATAGCCTTGCCCCATTGCATGCCGAGAAAGCGTCGCAGGTTGAACAACGTATAGGCCAGCGTGAAGCCGGCGATCGGCAGCACGTCGGCCCAGACCGTGCCCTTGGTGGCAAAGGTGTGGAAGATCGTCGAGCCGATGCCGATCGCCACCACCCACCAGGCCAGCACTTCGGCGAAGGTCCCTGTGCCCAGCCTTCGTACCTCGCGCAGGCCCCACAGGCCTGCAGCGATGAAGGCTAGGTTTGTCAGCGCATTGATCGGCTCGGACCAGAATTCCGGCCCGGTCCGCTCGCAATAGAGATCGACCGGCTTCAAAAAAGTTTGCCACATCGTGATTGCCGCCCGAATCGCTTTCCATCCTGAAGCGCAGAGCTTCTCCTATTGTGCCGTTGCGGTCGGCTGCAACGGCAATATTTCACCGCAACGTGACTTCCCGTTGACTTCCGCTTCTGCCACATATTTCAGCAATCAAGATAAAGCCGGCACCACCGGCGGGAATCGGAATGGCCATGGCCTCGCGAAAATCATTGTGGCTGGCAGCCCTTGCGCTGGCCTTCTCGGCGTTTGCCGGCGCCGGGCGTGCCGACGAGTCCGAAAGGCCCCAGATCGAAAGACCACTGGGCGTGGTCGAGCTGTTCACCAGCCAGGGCTGCACTTCCTGCCCGCCGGCCGATGTGTTGTTCGCCGAGTTCGCCGCCAGGGAAGACATCGTCGCGCTCGCCTACCACGTCGACTACTGGGACTATCTCGGTTGGCAGGACACGCTGAGCCGCAAGGAGAACACCGAGCGGCAATATGACTATATGCGCGCCTTCGGCAGCCGCTCCGTCTATACGCCGCAGGCCGTCGTCAACGGCCGCGTCCACGTCAACGGCGCCAGCCGCGGCGAGGTCGATGGCGCGCTCGCCCGCATGGCCAGGAGCGGCGAGGGCATGCGCGTCGCCATCAAGGTCAGCCGCACCAGCGACCGCGTCATGATCGACACCGGCGATGCCGGCAGCGGTCCCAGCGATGCCCATGTCGTCATCGTCTATTTCGACCCGCCGCAGACGATCAAGATCGGCGAGGGCGAGAACACCGGCCGTAAGATGACCTACTGGAACTCGGTCACCGGCATCCAGACCGCCGGCATGTGGCACGGCAAGGCGCAGCGCTACGAACTGCCGATGAGCGAGATCACCAAGAAGGGCGGCTGCGCCGTGCTGCTGCAGTCGGTCGGCAAGGATGGCCTGCCCGGTCCCATTCTCGGTGCTGCGTTTATTCACAAGCCTTAGAGGCCACTTCCCTTCTCCTACAAGGGGAGAAGGAAATTGCCCCAGACATGAAAAAACCGACGCCAGCTTGCTTCTGACGTCGGTCATTTAGGTTTTGGGATCGTCGCACCCGGTTCTTCCTAAGAAGAACCGAGGTTGGTTCGATCCGACGCAGACCCGTGGGCGGGGGGCTTGGGGTTTACGAGCCGGTGCCGGACCGAACCGTCTCAGGCAACGCCGGTAAATTCGTCGGACATTGGGGCATGAGCGCGGATAAAAAAAGGCAGAAATGTGGCGAAGCATCACCAATTCCAACAAGGCGTTTCATAAAAGTGACTGGACGTTGCGAAAACAGCGCAGTGCCGCCCTGCTTCGCCGGGCCTTGCAATTCAACCGCGAACACGCCAACTTTGGTTGGCAAAGATTCATTTTGAAGGATCGAGGCATGACCGATGACAGCGGCGGGACTGGGGATGGGGACGCATCCGCAATATTGATCCCGCTGCACGAGGCGCGACACGCGCGCCTCGATCAGCCGGTGCGGTTCGACCGGCGTGAGCTGGACCAGATCCTCAGGCTCTACGGACGCATGGTCGCTGCCAACGAATGGCGCGACTATGCCATCGATCATCTCACCGACCGTGCTGTGTTTTCCGTATTTCGCCGTACCAGCGAAGTACCGCTGTTCCAGATCGTCAAGGATCCGAAACTGGCCCGCAAACAGGGCGCCTTTGCCGTCATTGCCGCCGGCGGCCGCATCTTGAAACGCGGCCAGGAACTCGGCCGCGTGCTTGGGATATTCGACAGCAAGCTGAAGCTGGTCGAGGCCTGAACTGGAGGCAGGGGAATTGAAGAACTGGAGAATTGATGAATTGATGAACTGATGAGAAGCCCGCAGCGCGATTCATTAGCCGCTGTTTCTCTAATTCATCAATTCATCAATTCACCAATTCTTCAGTTCAATTCCTCAGTTCATTTCCCTCCAAGCCCCTCGCGGAACTTCCGCTCCGGCAGTGATTCGGGATCGGGCGGCGCCGATGCCCCGCCATTCAGCGACAATTGCATGAACACCGTGTCCAGCCAGCGCCCGTGCTTGTAGCCGGAACCTTCAAGGCGTCCCGAATGGCGAAAGCCGAGCTTCTCGTGCAGCCGTACCGAGGCGCTGGCGGCATGGCCATCGCCGATCACCGCGATGATCTGGCGAAAGCCCGCTGCTTCCACCGCCTCGATCAGGCTTTGCATCAGCCTGAGCCCGACGCCCTGGCCCTTGGCCTCCGGCGCGATATAGACCGAGTCCTCGACGATGAAGCGGTAGGCGCGGCGCGGCCGAAAGGCCCCGGCATAGGCATAGCCGAGCACGGCACCGTTCTTTTCCGCCACCAGATAGGGAAAACCGCCGGCCATCAAACTGTCGAATCGGAAGCCCATCTCGGCGCGGCTGGGCGCCTCCAGCTCATAGCTCGCCGTGCCTTCAGTCACCGCGTCGGCATAGATTTCCGTGATCCGATCGAGGTCGGCCGCTGTCGCGAGCCGAATCGTGACATTGCTCATTCTTTATGCGCACCCCTTTGTCTGCCTTCGATAACAGCAAAGGCCGGTGCAAAAGAAAAGGGCGGCCGTTGGGCCGCCCTTTGGAACTCGATGGTCCAGCCTGACGTCTAGCGGCGATCGCCCATGAACTGCAGCAGGAACATGAACAGGTTGATGAAATCGAGGTAGAGCCTCAACGCGCCCATGATGGCTTTGCGGCCGGCGACATCCGAAGCATCGCCCTCGAAATACATCTCCTTGATGTTTTGCGTGTCATAGGCGGTGAGGCCGGCGAAGATCAGCACGCCGGCAGCCGACACGGCGAAGGACAGCGCCGACGAGTGCAGGAAGATGTTGATCACCGACGCGATGATGATGCCGAACACGCCCATGATCAGGAACGAACCCATCGCCGTCAGGTCACGCTTGGTGGTGTAGCCGAACAGCGACAGCGCGCCGAAGGCCGCGGCCGTGGCGAAGAAGGTCTGAGAAATGCTGGCCGTGGTGTAGACCAGGAAGATCGACGACAGCGACAGGCCGACAAGGCCCGCATAGACCCAGAAGGTAGTCTGCGCCGCCGAAACGCTCATCGACTGAACGCGGAACGACAGGAACATCACCGCAGCCAGCGGGGCAAAGATCACGACCCATTTCAGCGGCGAGCCGAAGATCGCATAGCCGAAGGAGGTCAGCATTTCGCCGCTTGACAGCGTCGCGACAGCCGAAGCCGGATCGGTGGTGGTGGCCAACATGATCGTGCCGACAGCGGCAAGACCGGTGATGAGGAGGCCAAGCCCCATCAGATTGTAGACCTTGATCATGTAAGCGCGCAGGCCCTGATCGATGTCAGCACCGACACCGACGCCGGGCACGGCGCGCGTCTGGTAGTTGCGAATGGGATCAGCCATTGAAGTCCTCTATTGCTTCTGCCCCGTCCGGTGTCAGGCCCTTTCAGACCCAGGCGCCGCTGGCAGGGCTCCAGCATGCCTGTGGCGAAATATGATGGTTATTCGCGTCAAGAACAAGACCGTAACCGGATGTAACGGTTCGTGAGACAACGAAGCGTCGATTTTCCGGCTTCCCAGACGGAATTCTTACCAAGATTTAATCCGGGATGGCCGTTCCGTGCCCGAGATCACAGGTTGCGCAGCACCGGTGCTGCCTTGTGGCCGAGCACCCGCCAGGTGCCGGCGAGACCAATGCCGACCGTGATCACCAGCGAGAACAGAATAGTTGCCACCGCCACCTCGGGCATGAAATGCGACGGCAATGTCATGATGCGCGCGACGACGAACCAGGCCGCGGCACTGCCCGCGGCCAAGGCGAAGATCGCCGTGGCGAGCCCGATCAGCATGTATTCGAGCGAGAAGGCCGATATCAGAGTCCTGCGTGTCGCGCCAAGCGTCTTCAGCACCACCGCGTCATGGATGCGCGCCCGGTTGCCGGCGGCAAGCGCGCCCGCCAGCACCAGCACCGACGCGATCAGCGCCACGCCGGCGGCCGCCCGGATCGCCGTGCCGAGCTGCCCGACCAGCCGGTTGACGACATCGAGCGCATCCTTGACCCGCACCGTCGTCACCGCCGGGAAGGCGCGGGTGACGGCATTGAGGATGCGGGCGTCGTCGGCCGCGGAGGCATTCTTTTCGGTCAGCGTCGCAATCCAGCCATGCGGCGCGCCCGCGAATGTGTTTGGCGAGAACACCATGACGAAATTGATGCCCATCGTTTCCCACTCGACCTCGCGGAAATTTGCGATCCTGGCCGTGACATTGCGGCCGAGCACATTGACGGTGATGGCGTCGCCGAGCTTCAGCCCGATCTCCTTGCCTTCCTGCGCCGAAAACGAGACCAGCGGCTCGCCGCTATAATTGTCCGGCCACCAGCTGCCTTCGGTCAGCGTCGCGTTTTGCGGCTGCCTGGCGTCGTAGGTCAGGCCACGATCTCCCCTCAGCACCCAGGCGCCTTGCGCCGGCACCTTCACCTTGTCGACATCGACGCCGTTCAGCGCCATCACCCGGCCGCGCAGCATCGGCACCTTGGCCAACGTTCCCTGCGGCGCCTCCCCGCCGATCAGCGCCGAGAAGGAAGCGACATCGCTGCCCTGGATGTCGACGAAGAAGAAATTCGGCGCCCGTTCCGGCATACTGCCGGAGATCTGCCGCCTGAGATTGCCGTCGATCAGCGCCAGCGTCACCAGCAGCGTCAGCCCAAGTCCCAGCGACAGCACAACCGATGGCGTTAAGGCGCCAGGCCGATGGATGTTGCCGATGGCGAGCCGCAGCGCCACGAACCGCACACGCGGGCTCTTCCTGGCCGCCCATTGCACCAGCGCGCCGACAAGGCGCAGCACCAGGAAAGCGAAGATGGTGGCGCCGACGAAGATCGAGGCGATACGCTGGTCGTCCGAGGATAAAATTGCCAACGCCGCCAACAGCAGCGCAATGCCGAGTGCCGCCACGACATAGACAGGTCGGGGAGAACCTCGGCCTTCAAGCCCCATCTCGCGAAACAGCGCAGTGGCCGGCACGTCGCGGGCGCGGCCGAGCGGCAGCAACGCGAAGGCCAGCGTCACCAGCAGACCGAACAGCGCCGCCATGCCGAGCGCGCCGGGATAGAAGCCGCCCTCCGCCGGCACCGGGATGACCTTATGAAGGGCAGCGCCGGCCACGAACGGCATTAGCGCGCCAAGCACCAGGCCGAGCACGATGCCGAGCGTGGCGATAATCAGGATCTGCACCAGGTAGACGGCAAAGACAAAGCCACCCGAAGCGCCCAGGCTCTTGAAGGTGGCGATGACGCCGCGTTTGCCGTCGAGATAGGCGCGCACCGCATTGGCGACGCCGACGCCACCGACCACCAGCGCCGTCAGCCCAACCAGCGTCAGGAACTGCGAGAAGCGCTCGATGTTGGACGACAGCGCGGGAGCGGCGTTGCTGCGCGTGCGGATCGACCAGCCGGCCTCCGGAAAATCCCTGGCCGCCTGGTCCTGTATGGCCTTGAGCCGCGCCTCGTCGGCGTCCGCCGACAGGCGGACCTTGTAGGCATTTTCGACCAGGCTGCCGGGCTGGATCAAACCGGTGGCCGCCAGCCCTTCGGTCGAGATCATCAGCCGCGGCGCAAAGCCGAAGCCATCGGATACGGCATCCGGTTCGTTGACCAGCCTGGCGCGCAGTTCGAAAGTGGCGATGCCGAGCTTCAGCCGGTCGCCGATCCTGAGATGCAGGCGCTCGAACAAGACGTCAGGGGCCGCGGCGCCGAAGACGCCGAACTCTTCGCCGAACAGTTCCTGCTTCGACAATTCCGGTTCGGTGTCCAGCGCGCCGTAGAGCGGGTAGGCATCGTCGACAGCCTTGGCCTCGACAAGCGCCTGGTCGGACCCGTCGGCGAGACGCGCCATTGAACGCATGCCGGCAGTTCTGGAAATCGCGCCGAGCCCGTCAAGAAAATTGCGTTCGGCCTTGCTGGCGTCACGCTGGTTGATCTGGAAGCGTAGATCGCCGCCAAGCAGCGTCTGACCCTGATTGGCGACACCGGCGGTGATCGAACGCGCCACCGAGTTGACGCCGCCGATGGCCGCGACGCCGAGCGCGATGCAGGCGAGGAAGATGAGGAAGCCGGACAGGCCGCCTCGCATCTCGCGCAGCGAGAAGCGAACCGCGAGCCTCAGCGTCTGCGACAACGGCATCAGGCTGTCACCTTGGCGAGTGCCGGCGCTTCGATCCTGCCCGACCGCATCGAAACCTGGCGTGAACAACGCGCCGCAAGCGCCGGATCATGGGTGACCAGCACCAGCGTCATGCCGCGCTCGGCCGTCTTGGCAAACAATAGATCGGCAACTTGCCGCCCCGTCGCCTGGTCGAGATTGCCGGTCGGCTCGTCAGCAATGAGAATGCGCGGCGACGGCGCCAGTGCGCGGGCTATCGCCACGCGCTGCTGCTCGCCGCCCGACAATTCGCCGGGATAGTGGGTGATGCGTTCACAGAGGCCAACCGCCGCCAGCTCGCGTGCCGCAACCGAGAACGGATCGGCATGGCCGGCCAGCTCCAGCGGCACCGCGACATTTTCGAGCGCCGTCATGTTGGGAATGAGATGAAAGGATTGGAACACGATGCCAATGTTTCGGCCACGAAACGAAGCAATCTGATCCTCGCTTTTGCCGTTGAGCAGCTCACCGGCAATTCGGACCGTACCCGAATCGACCCTTTCCAGGCCTGCCAGAACCATCAGCAATGTCGACTTGCCGGAGCCCGAGGGCCCGATGATGCCGGTCGCCTCGCCGGGCGCCACGTCGAGGCTGACGTCCTTCAGCACATGGACCAATGAGGCCCCCTCGCCAAGGGTCAGCGATACGTTTTTTAGCCCAATGACGGCTTCTGTCAAAATGAAAGCGTCCTATATGCGAGGATGAGGGTTCTGCTTGCCGGAAGCCGTCGCCGGAAAAATTCCTTGCTCATATGGGGCCTACCGCATGTCTTTCAAACGCAGGATTGCCGCAGGCCTCGTCGTTTTCCTCGCCATTTGCGGCGCCATGTCGTCGGCGCGTGCCGAGCCGTTCAAGATCGTCGGCTTCGGTGACAGCTTGATGGCGGGCTTCGGCCTTGGGCCAGGCCAGGGCTTTACCGACAGGCTGCAGGCAGCGCTTGGCGCCAAAGGCCATGATGTGATCGTCGCCAACGCCGGCGTCTCCGGCGACACGACGAGCGGCGGCCTGGCGCGGCTCGACTGGTCGGTGCCGGATGGCACGCAATTGGTAATCCTCGAACTCGGCGCCAACGACATGCTGCGCGGCGTTTCGCCCGACATCACCAGGAAGAACCTGGACGAGATGCTGGGCAGGCTGAAAGAACGCAAGATCGCCGTGCTTCTGGCCGGCATGCGCGCCGCGCCCAATCTCGGCGCGGACTACCAGAACGCCTTCGACGCCATATTTCCGGACCTGGCCGGCAAATACGACGTTACGCTCTACCCGTTCTTTCTCGACGGCGTTGCCGGCCAGCCCGGCATGCAGCTCGAGGACGGCCTGCATCCGAGCGCGCAAGGCGTCGACCAGATGGTAGAACGCATCCTGCCGGCGGTCGAGAAGGCCATCGCGGCGGTGCCGGGCAGTTCTTAAGGGTGGGACTGGAGCTCTTTCCGTTAGGGAAGCTTTTTAACAGGGACTGTGACCAACAAACCTCTTGCCCCGTTTGACTATCGATGATTCGCTAGAGGTGACAGTTCGATTCGAGGAAGGGAGGCTCTTCATGCCGCGTCTTTTCACCGCCCTCGAAATACCGCGTGACGCTGCCCTTTCGCTGTCCCTGCTGCGGGGCGGCCTGCCCGGCGCCCGCTGGATCGATGTCGAGAACTACCATCTGACACTGCGCTTCATCGGCGATGTACCTGGTCACGTCGCCGACGAGATCGCCAACGCACTCGACCGCGTCCACCGCCCTTCCTTTTCGCTGGCCCTGTCCGGCGTTGGTGCCTTCGGCCAGAAAAAGCCGCATGCCGTTTGGGCCGGCGTTTCCACCTCGCCCGATCTTGCCGCCCTTCAGGGCGAAATCGACCGCATCTGCCAGCGGCTCGGCATCCCAGCCGACCCCCGCAAGTTCATGCCGCATGTCACACTTGCAAGGCTGCGCAATTCGACCCCGCTGGACGTCGCCCAATATCTGTCGGCGCGCGGCAATTTCTTGACGCTGCCGTTTCGTATCGGTCGCTTCGTATTGATGTCGTCGCGCGATTCGGTCGGCGGCGGCCCCTATATCGTCGAGGAAGCTTGGCCGCTGTCGGGCACGGATGCCCGCGCCTCCAGCCTTGTCGCCAGCGCTTCCGATGCCTCGCGGATCATGCGGTAGACCGAAGCGAAAGCTTCCGCCCCGTCATAATAGGGATCCGGCACATCGCGTGCCTTGCGGTCTGCGAATTCAAGGAACAGTTGCACCCGGTCGCGCATGGCTGCTGGCGCCAGCGCTTTCAGGTCGGCGACATTCGACCGGTCCATGCCGAGGATCAGGTCGAAGCGGGAGAAGTCCTCCGGCGTAACCTTGCGCGCCCTCTGACAGGAAATGTCGACACCGTGATGCGCCGCAACCGCGATCGAGCGTGGATCGGGTGCTGCGCCGGCTTCCCAGCTGCTGGTGGCGGCTGAATCGAGCAGGATATTCCTGCCCAACCCACGCTCCGCCAGCACGGCACGAAAGACGCCCTCCGCCAGTGGCGACCGGCAGATGTTGCCGAGGCAGACGAAAAGAATGGAATTTATGGGCTTTGCGCTCATCGATCGGACACTATGGTAAGGACTCCAGAGACGGTTTCTAAACTCGCCAGGGTTCCAAACAGTCTTTCAGCCGAAATAACACGGGAAACTGACATGACGAGAGAAAAACTGGGCAAGGACGCAATCGCCGCCGCGTTGGCCGGGCTCGAAGGCTGGGCACCGGCTGCGGATGGTGCCTCCATCAAGCGCACGTTCACCTTCGCGAATTTCTCCGAGGCTTTCGCCTTCATGACCCGCGTTGCGCTCGCCGCCGAGAAAATGGACCATCATCCCGACTGGTCGAATGTCTACAAGACCGTCGAGGTGACGCTCAACACCCACGATGCCGGCGGTG
This sequence comes from Mesorhizobium sp. M1050, assembly GCF_040318715.1. Taxonomy (NCBI): domain Bacteria; kingdom Pseudomonadati; phylum Pseudomonadota; class Alphaproteobacteria; order Hyphomicrobiales; family Phyllobacteriaceae; genus Mesorhizobium; species Mesorhizobium sp. M1050. The sequence continues at coordinate 107,534 of NZ_JAMYMV010000003.1, forward strand.
TGACCGCGCTCGATATCGATCTGGCCAAGAAGATGAACCGCTTTGCCGGTTAAGGAGATCCAAAGGTGCGCAACCCCAGCTTCGTCATCCACGGGCGGAGGGGGAGCGAAGCGGACGCGCAGACCCTAGAATGACGACGGGAGGGGCGTTTCCGCAAATCTCCAAAGAGGCGATTGCCAGCCTGACGAGCGCCTTTGTAGGCCGGCATCCCCTGAACCGTTGGTCCGCGCGGCAAACACCGATTCCGATTTTCGGGTCGAGGAATGGGCCGGTATCTTGCAGTAGGGGTCGCCTTTCACCACATTTCGCCTCGCCGACATGTGCCGGGTTGCGCATGAGTCCTGCTAGGAGACACTGATGGCGCGACAATCCGGTTTTGATTTCTTCGGCTTTGGCGGCAAGCTCGCCGACGAGAATGAAGTGCGCGAGAAATTCCGGCGGACAGCCAAGAAGGCGGCGCGGCAGATCCCCTTCATGGAAGAGGTCGTCGCCTCCTATTACTGCGCCATGGACAAGAACACGCCGCTGCGCGCCAAGGGCATTCTGCTGGCCGCGCTCGGCTATTTCGTGCTGCCGGTGGATGTCATCCCCGACTTCATCCTCGGGCTTGGTTTCACCGATGACATCGCCGTGCTCACCGCCGCGATCACCGCTGTCAGCGCCCACATCACCCCTGCGCACCGGCAGGCTGCCAAGGACGCCATCGCCGACAAGGGCTGAACAGGCGCACGAAAGCGCCATTTAGGCCGGTTTCGGCGGCGGCATGAAAGTCAAACTCTTGCCGCTTTCGTGGCCTCCAAGTCGCCAAAGGGACGTCGCGCCACTCGCTCGCAAGGCGGCGGCGCGGGAATGGCGGCGGTTTCCTCGGGGTGGGATTCCTTTCTCAAAGGAAATTCACTGTTTGGTAACCCAGATTAAATCAAAATGAAGCGACGGGCAGGACGCCGAGCCGGCCTGCCGCCGCACCTTTGGAATACGGGAAAAACGATGCGCGGATTGATTGCTATAGTTTCGAGCCTGGTCCTGGTCGCCGCGGCAGCGCCGGCACTGGCTCAGTCGGCGACCAAGATCGGCCAGCACAATGCCTGGGGCACCTACAGCTACCAGGCATCGGGCGGCAAGGTCTGCTATGTGCTGACCGTGCCGACCGACAAGCAGCCGCCGACGCTCGACCATGGCGACATGTTCTTCTTCGTCAGCCAGCGGCCCGGCCAGCAAGTGTCCTACGAGCCGCAATTCATCGCCGGCTACAATTTCCAGGAAGGCTCCAAGGCCACCGTCACCATCGACAAGAAGTCGTTCTCGATGTTCACGCGCGGCAAGTCGGCCTGGGTCGAGAACGCCGCCGAGGAGCCGGTGCTGATCGCCGCCATGAAGACCGGCACCGATATGAAGGTGACGGCGAAGTCCGGCCGCGGCAACCCGACCTCCTATGTCTTCTCGCTGAAGGGCATTTCGGCTGCGCTGACGTCGATCGCCAAGTGCAAATAGGCTGGCGCCCACCCCGATAGCCTATGGCGCAATAGCGAAGACCGGCTCCCCGAGGCCGGACATCAGCGCTTTAGATCAAAGGCCCGGCGGGGGATTTGGACCCCGCATCGGAATGACCCGCCGGCGTGTGCCGGCGGGTCTCGATCTTGACGGGTTCAGTCTTACATGGCCATTTTTTCACATTCGGCCTGAGCCTTTTTGGTCGACGTATCGATCATATACGCTTTGCCCTTGGCATCGGTCATCATCATCATGCAGTGCTTGATCGGCTTTGCCATCTTCATCATCTCGGCCGCCATCTTCGCATCCGGCTTCATGGTGCCCATGTGCCCATCCGGCATGATCGCCGTCACCTCTCCGCTCTTCATCATGGTCATTGTGCCCATCGCGTCTTCGGCAAATGCCTGCGAGGCGGAAAGGCCGACGAGGCCGGCAATGAGGGCTAGCTTGATAGAGTTCATTCTGCGTACTCCCATTTTGTAGAGGCAAAGTTGCCCCATTCAGATTTCGAAGGCGCGATGGGAATCGTTACGCAAACACGATCATGTGATCGTTTCCTTGCAGCGGGAGGACAGGGCAAGGTTGCCAGATAGCCGCAGCGGGCCTTCGACCTGCATCCATGGGTTTGGACTCCCACCGCATGACTCTGCCCCCAACCTGTGCTATGCGCCGCGCTTCATGCCGGCACGATAAGTGAAATCGGCCGCAAACCGCTTATATCTGTGCAACCATGACCCTTTCATTCGATCTCACCACCGAAGGCGCCCGTGACGCGTTGCGTGCCCGTGCGGCGCTGCCCGAAAAGCAGTCGCTGATCGGCCTGACGCGCACTGAGCTCGGCGAGGCCCTTGTCGCTTCGGGAACCGTGCCGGAGCGCCAGGCGAAAATGCGGGCCCAGCAGCTCTGGCACTGGATGTATGTGCGCGGTGTCTCCGACTTTGCCGGCATGTTCAACATCTCCAAGGATTTGCGCGCCGAACTCGACAAGCATTTCACCGTCGCCAGGCCCGAGATCGTCGAGGAGCAGATCTCCGCCGACGGCACGCGCAAATGGCTGTTCCGCTTTCCGCCGCGCGGCGCCGGCCGGCCGGTCGAGATCGAGACCGTCTATATTCCCGAGGAAGGCCGCGGCACGCTGTGCATCTCCTCTCAGGTTGGCTGCACGCTGACCTGCTCGTTCTGCCACACCGGCACGCAGAAGCTGGTGCGCAACCTGACATCAGAGGAAATCCTCGCCCAGTTGCTCACAGCCCGCGACCGGCTCGGCGATTTTCCCGACCGCGACACGCCCGACGGCGCCATCGTGCCTGCCGAGGGCCGCAAAGTCTCCAACGTCGTGATGATGGGCATGGGCGAGCCGCTCTACAATTTCGAGGCGGTGAAGAAGGCCCTGCTGATCGCCTCCGACGGCGATGGCCTGTCGCTGTCCAAACGGCGCATCACGCTGTCGACTTCCGGCGTCGTGCCGGAAATTTTCCGCACCGGCGAGGAGATCGGCGTCATGCTGGCGATCTCGCTGCACGCCACCAATGACGATCTGCGCGACCTGCTGGTGCCGATCAACAAGAAGTATCCGCTGAAGGACCTGATCGCCGCCTGCCGCGCCTATCCCGGCCTTTCCAACGCCAAGCGCATCACCTTCGAATATGTGATGCTGAAGGACGTCAACGATTCCATCGAGGACGCAAAAGGCCTGATCAAGCTGCTCAAGGGCATTCCGGCCAAGATCAACCTGATCCCGTTCAACCCGTGGCCGGGCACCAACTACCAGTGCTCGGACTGGGAGACGATCGAGAAATTCGCCGACTACATCAACAATGCCGGCTACGCCTCGCCGATCCGCACGCCGCGCGGCCGCGACATCCTCGCCGCCTGCGGCCAGCTTAAATCGGACTCCGAGCGCATGCGCAAGGTCGACCGGCTGGCGCTGGAGGCCATGATGATCGCGGGGCACGGCGAGGCGTGAGCCGCCGCCTCGCCTGGCTGAAGCGCCTCGCTACGATGGCCGTCGGCTATTTCGCCGCCGTGCTGACCTCGATCCTGGTCCCCGTGCTGCTGATCGCTCTTCTGGAAGGCATCGAAGACGGCAACTGGTTCATCATCTTCGCCTTCGACTGGCTGGGCTCCTTCCCTCTCGCTGTGCTGACCGTGACGATCGGCGCGCTGTTGATCGTCGGCCCTGCGCTCTTCGTTGCCGAACGGTTGTCGCTTCGGGGCTGGTTCTACTTCGCCGCCACGGGTGCGATCACGTCGATCGCCTTTGGCGTATCCATGCCGCGCTCGGCCGGCAGCTTTGTCTTCAATCCGGGTTTTCTCGGGTTTCTGGCCACGGCCGGCATTGCCGCCGGATCGGTCTACTGGCTTCTGGCCGGGCGCAAGTCCGGCATGCCCCGGGGCTAAGATCTGGAATGACCCGTCTCATCGGCTATCTCCTCCGTTTCGCCGTGATCCTGTTCGGCTATGCCGTCGCCTCGCTGGCGGCGAGCGCGTTCCTCAACGTCCTGTTCCTGGCATCGTTGGGCTACACGCCGGAGCACGCGCACCCGACGGCGACGGCTTCCCTGTATTTCTCAATTCCCTTCGTCGCCCTGTTCGTCGCCTATTTCGCCCTGATGCCGGCTTGCGTCGTCATCCTGCTGGCCGAAATCCTAGGCCGGCGCGACTGGCTGTTCTATGCGTTGGCGGGCGCGGTGGTTGCTGGCGTTTTCCTCGGCATGGTCGACCACAGCGGTGACACCACCTTCGCGGTTACCGACATCAGCGCCATCATGGCGGTGATTGGCGGCGGCATGGTCGGCGGCATCTTCTACTGGCTCAGCGCCGGGCGCTGGGCCGGCAGCTGGTGGCAAGAGGAGAGAAAGTCTACTTCGCCTGGGCCGTCAGGATCTTGAGCGCAAAGGCCGAAAAAACGCCGGCGAAGAGATAATCGACCACCCGCGTCACGCGCGGGCTGGCTTTCATCGCCGCCGAGAACTTTTCCGCCGCCAGCACCATCGGCACGGTCACTGGGATCGCCAGCACGATGAACATCGTGCCCAGGAAAAACAGCTTTCCCGGCGCATTCGGGTCATGCGCGGAGACGAACTGCGGCAGGAAGGTCATGAAGAACAGGATGATCTTCGGGTTGAGCAGATTGACGCCGAGCCCGGCCCCCCAGCTGCGCAGCAGCGAGACCTCGGGGCCCGTCTTCTTCTCCGGCGAGAAGGCCGAGCCTCTGGTGACCGCCTGCCAGGCCAGGAAGACGAGATAGCCGGCGCCAAAGATCTTCAGCACGAAGAAGGCCATCGGCGAAGCGACGATCAGCGCCGAGACGCCGACCACCACCAGCGTGGTGTGGATCAGCGTGCCGCATAGTGCACCGGCCATCGAGGCAAAGCCGGTGGCACGGCCCTGGCTCAGCGTGCGCGAGACGAACAAGGTCATGTCCGGACCCGGCGTGATCGCCAGGATGACGGTGGCGATGGCGAACTGGATCAGCGTGGCGGTGTCTGGAATGAACGACATGGTTGGCCCTTTGGCAAGAATATGCATGCCTATAGAGGATGCAGCCCCTCACAGCCAGCGGCTGGGCGGCAAAGGGCTGATCCAGCGCTTCTCAATCGGCTGTCCTGATGCGACCTTGTTTCGCCGCACGCCCTTCATCTCTTGCGCAGCCCGGAAACTGCGTGATACCTCGCCCGCCAGGAACTCAGTCGCGGAACCGCCAAATGTCAAAAGCCAAAGACGTCAAGAAAGTCGTACTCGCCTATTCCGGCGGCCTCGACACATCGATCATCCTGAAATGGCTGCAGACGGAGCTCGGCGCCGAGGTCGTGACCTTCACCGCCGATCTTGGCCAGGGAGGTGAACTCGAGCCGGCCCGCCGCAAGGCCGAGATGATGGGCATCAAGGACATCCGCGTCGTCGACGTGCGCGAGGAGTTCGTCTCGGACTTCGTCTTTCCGATGTTCCGCGCCAACACCGTCTATGAAGGCACCTATCTGCTTGGCACCTCGATCGCGCGGCCGCTGATCTCCAAGCATCTGGTCGAGATCGCCAGGGAGACGGGCGCCGACGCGATTGCGCACGGCGCCACCGGCAAGGGCAACGACCAGGTTCGCTTCGAACTCTCGGCCTATGCGCTCAACCCCGACATCAAGGTCATCGCGCCATGGCGCGACTGGTCGTTCAAGTCGCGTACCGACCTGATCAATTTCGCCGAGCAGCACCAGATCCCGGTGCCCAAGGACAAGAAGGGCGACGCCCCGTTCTCGGTCGACGCCAACCTCCTGCACTCCTCTTCCGAGGGCAAGGTGCTGGAAGACCCATGGACCGAACCGCCGGAATTCGTTCACCAGCGCACCGTTTCGCCGATGGATGCGCCGGACAAGGTCACCGAGATCGAGATCGAGTTCCTCAAGGGCGATCCGATCGCACTCAACGGCAAGAAACTGTCGCCGGCAACCATGCTGGCAGCCCTCAACGATCTCGGCCGCGACAACGGCATCGGCCGGCTCGACCTCGTCGAAAACCGCTTCGTCGGCATGAAGTCGCGCGGCGTCTACGAGACGCCCGGCGGTACCATCCTGATATCAGCGCACCGTGCTATCGAATCGATCACGCTCGACCGCGGTGCCGCCCACCTCAAGGACGAATTCATGCCGCGCTACGCCGAGCTGATCTACAACGGCTTCTGGTTCGCGCCCGAGCGGCTGATGCTGCAGGCGATGATCGACAAGAGCCAGGAAGACGTGGAAGGCACGGTCCGGCTGAAGCTCTACAAGGGCAACGTCATGGTCACCGGCCGCAAGTCCAGGAAGACGCTCTATTCCGATGCGCTGGTCACCTTCGAGGACGACCGTGGCGCCTACGACCAGAAGGACGCCGCCGGCTTCATCCGCCTCAACGCGCTGCGGCTCAGGACGCTCGCGGCGCGCAACCGCAAGGGGTGACCTTCAACCTGCCGCCTCGAGCAAACCCGGCGTCCCTGCCGGGCCCGATTGTCGGCAAGGCGCTGCCCCTCGTCGCCTTGCCGCGCACTTCTCCTGTATAGCGACGGTTCAAACTGAAGTGATTGCCGCAGGAGGCCCGGCGCATGGCCGGGCCACTTGTCGAAGATGCCAGCTCTCAGTCGCCGTCTATCGCCGTGGCGATGCGGGCGATGGCCTGCTGATAGACGCTCGCGGAATTCCAGCCGGCGATCGCGCCGATATTCGACTGCGCACTGGCACCGGCCCGCCAGCCATGACCCTTGAGGAAGTTGGCGGTGGACGCCAACGCGGTGGCCTTGTCGCGCAGGTTTCCGCCGCCGACACCGTACTTCAAGACATTTCCAGGCAGGAACTGCGTGTGGCCAATCTCGCCATGGGCAGCGCCGACCGACGAGGCTGTCAACGCCCCACGATCAACCAGCTTCAGGGCTGCAATGGCATGCGGGTAAAAGAATTCCGGGCGGCGGCAATCATAGGCAAGCGTCAAAATTGCCGAGACCGTATTCTGGTTGCCCATGGCGGAGCCGAAGCCGGTCTCCATGCCCCAAATGGCGAGCAACACACCCGGCGACACGCCGTAGTTCGCCTCGATCTTGTCGAACAGCGCCGCGTTCGCCTTCTTCAGTGCGCGGCCCTTGGAAATGATCGCGGACCCGCCACGGCGTTTCATGAAATCGTCCACCGAGCCGCTGAAGGCCTTGTGGATGCCCCGGTCGACTGAGATCGTCTTTGTTGCGTAGGTCGCGCCGGCCAGGGCGGCCAGACCCCTGGCGCCCACACCTTCGGATTTGGCCTGCGCAGCGAACTCCGGCTTCCAAGCCTCGAAGCCGGCGCCGGTCTTGCCGCAGCTGGCTCCCGCCTGCGCGCCCGTCGCCAGCGCAAGCACCGACACCACGGCTGCTGCAAACATCTTTCCCTTGGCAAGAAATGCCATGTTGTTCTCCTGGTTGCCTGAATCACGTCCCAATTGCGAACTTGCCAGCGAAACACGCCCTTGTCACTGTCGCCGCTGCATTGCTGGCGAATGCCGTGGAATTTGCCTACGATCAAGTGATTATTGTGGCAAGCGGCCCCAAAAGAAGGCGTCGATATCGTGATCATCGGCGCCGGCTCGGTGGGTATTAACACAGCCTGGGCCCTGCTGGCGGCGGGCATCTGGCGGCGAATAGCCTCGATATATGGGAACGCCGGTGGGCGGTTCGCGTTGGGCACCTGCCGCCCTGAATATGCTGGCTCTGAAGGTTAGAGACCGACATGAAACTCTTCGACTGTCCGCATTGCGGCCATCGCCTCTATTTCGAGAACGCCCAGTGCCTGAACTGCGGCAGTCTCGTGCTCTACGATCCAGAGCACGCCCGTTTTGCGCTGTCGGATCTCGACGGCGTCTTCCAGTGCACCAATGCCGACGAATGCGCCTGCAACTGGATGGCCGAGCCCGGACAGGGGTTTTGCCGCGCCTGCGTACTGAACCAATTGATCCCTGACCTTTCCGTCGACGGCAACCGCCGGCGCTGGATACGCGTCGAGGCGGCGAAGAAGCGTGCCATTTATTCGCTGCTGGCCTTCGGACTGCCGGTTGCGCCCAAGCTAAGCCCTGCCGACGAGGTCGGGCTGGCCTTCGACTTCCTCGCCGATCCGATCGGCGGCGGGCCCGGCGGCGAGCGCATCCTGACCGGCCACGACAATGGCCTGATCACGCTCAACGTCGCCGAGGCGGATTCAGCCGAGCGCGAGAAGCGGCGCGTCGAGATGGGCGAGAACTATCGCACCTTGCTCGGCCATTTCCGCCACGAACTCGGCCACTACTACTGGGACCGCCTGATCCGCGACGATCCGCGGAGGCTGGAGGCGTTCCGTGCGCTGTTTGGCGATGAGCGCCCCGACTACGAACAGGCGTTGAAGTCGTATTATGCCAATGGTGCCGCGCCCGACTGGCAGCAAGCCCATATCTCGGCCTATGCCACCTCGCACCCATGGGAAGATTGGGCCGAGACCTGGGCCCACCATCTGCATATCACCGACACGTTGGAGATGGTCCACGCGCTGAACTTTCCGCTCGGCCGGCTGGAGACGGTGGAAGCCAACGATTTGCCGCGGGGCGATACCGGCGGCGGGCTGCAGGCGGCACCTTCGGAGCCGGCGACCGCGCCCGTGCCTTTCGAAAAGATCCTTGCCCGCTGGCTGGTGCTGTCTGAAGCCTCCAATTCGATCAACCGCTGCATGGGCCTGCCCGATCTCTACCCCTTCGTCATTTCGGACATGACGGCACGGAAACTGGTCTTCGTTCACGAACTTCTGACCGGTTTGCCGAAAGAAAAGGGAACAAATCGTGAGTTGGCGCAGGCCTTTTAGCGGGAACGCATGCGCCACTGATCCGTTTCGCAGGCGAGGGACCATGAAACGGAGAAAAGCCATGAAATCCCTACTGTTTCCGGCGGTCGCCGGAATGCTGACCGTGATGTCGGGCACCGCGCTTGCCGACACCGCCGTCTCCGCGGTTACCGATCTCAACGTCCGCGCCGGGCCCGGCCCGCAATATCCTGTCATTGGCGTGCTTGCCGCCGGCCAGTCGGCGACGCTCAATGGCTGCATCGAAAACAGCAAATGGTGCACCATCGCCGAGACCGGCGGCCAGGGCTGGGTCTATTCCGACTATGTGACGACTAATTCCGGCGGCAGCCGGGTGGTGCTGACGCAACGCCGTTCCAGCGTTGCTGTGGTCTCGCCCCCGGACGACATCGGCGACTATTCGACCGACTATACCGGCGCGATCATCGCCAGCGATCCGGTGGTGGATGAATTTCCGCCGCCTCCCGCCGAGGTCCGCACCTATGTCGACACGCATCGCCTCGATCCAGTCTATCTTGAAGGCGAGGTGGTGACCGGCGCGATCTTGCCGGACACCGTCGAGCTGCGCGAAATCCCGAACTACGACTATCGCTATGTCTACGTGAACGGCCAGCGGGCGCTGATCGACCCGCAGACGCGGCGCATCATGTACGTGGTACGCTGACAGAGAATTGCATAAGGCGGCCGCAACCGCAGCGGCCGCCTGACTGACAGGCAGAGCCGTGCTGCCATGCGGGCCATCGATGGACGTGTTGCGATCTCCGAGACGCGAATGCTCCCTTGCGAAATCGATTCCGATTTTCTCGGCCCCCGGCTAGAGCAATTCAAGGAAAAGCGTGACGCGGTTTTCCGTCCGGAATTGCGTCAAAACATAGAGTTAGAGCGGTTCGCCGTTTTCGTGAAACGGTGAAATGCCCTAGATCAACAGGCAGTGAATTCGGCAAGGAACCAGCGTGACGATCGATTCGGCCGCCTTCGAACGCTATCGGCGCTCACCCAACGCCAGGACGACCTTACCGCGCCTGCTCCTGGGAACCGCGATCGTCATCCTGTTCTGGGCCGCGACGACGATGGCCGTGCTGTTCGGCGGCATCTATGCGTTCTTTGCCTGGCAGGCCGGTGCGGCGACGCCATCCGGCGTGCATGGGTTCCTCGCCTCGCCCCTCGGCATCTTCACCGCGCTTGCGTCGTTTGCCGGCATCTGGATCGGCCTGTGGATCGCCATGCGCTGGGTCCACCGTGAGAAGCTGTCGGCGCTGCTCGGCGTCAGCCGCCGCGTGTCGCGATCGGACTTTCTCAAGGGGTTGATTGCGGTGCTGATCACCTCTCTTGTCTCCGAGATCCTGCTCTATCTCTTGCAGCCCGAGATCGCGCGCGGTCCGATCAGCCTGTCATCCTGGCTGCTGTTTGCAATGCCGATCGTCGCGCTCACCGGGCTGCAGACGTCTTCGGAAGAGGTGCTGTTCCGCGGCTATCTGCTGCGGGGCTTGGCCAACCGGTTCAGCAGCCCGTTCATCTGGGCGCTGCTGCCGGCCCTGCTGTTCACCGCGCTGCATTGGAGCCCCGGCTCATCCGCCGCCATCAACGCCTGCGTGCTCGCCTCGATCGCCGCTTTCGCGCTGCTGCTGACGGTTGTCGTCTATGCCACCGGCAATCTCGGCGCTGCCCTCGGCGCTCATCTCGGCAACAATCTGACCGGCTTCCTGCTGATCTCGCATCAGGAGAGCTACAATTCCTTCGCCCTGTTCAATGCCAGGCCACTCGAAGGACCAGGCTGGACGACAGCTGATGCAGTACTTATCGCCTTCATCGGCATCGGCTGCAGCCTGCTGACGATCGTGCTGCTTTTACATTCGCGTTCGCCGCTCAGGGTGGCCGCCGAGCTTCCGAATAGAGCGAGCTCGGCCTGATCGCAGCCCGGGGGACAAGGCGAAACTGCGCTTGTCTTGACTCTGGCGCCGATTTCCTGTCTACAGCCCCGAATTCCGCGACGAGTATCCCTCCGAGCAAGCCGACCAGGACGCCGAAACCTTTTCGAGGCGAAGTGCTGTAAATCGATCCTGGAGGCCAACACCCGGCAGCGCTGAGCGCCCCCGGGTGCGTTTTGGTTTTGGCTTTTGCTCGCCATGAGACTTGGACACTTGGCGCGAACGCATTACCTCTCGGGCACCGCTTGCCTGGGAAAAGGAAAAAGAATGTTTGAATCGCTTCAGGAGCGTCTTGGCTCCATCCTGAACGGCCTCACCGGCCGCGGTGCCCTGTCCGAGGCGGATGTCTCGGCAGCACTGCGCGAGGTGCGCCGTGCGCTGCTCGAGGCAGACGTGGCGCTGGAAGTGGTGCGCTCGTTCACCGACAAGGTGCGCGAGAAAGCCGTCGGCGCCGCAGTTGTCAAATCGATCAAGCCCGGCCAGATGGTCGTCAAGATCGTCCATGACGAGCTGGTCGACATGCTCGGCGCCGAGGGCGTCGCCGTCGATCTCAATGCGCCGGCACCGGTCGTCATCATGATGGTCGGCCTGCAGGGTTCCGGCAAAACGACCACTTCGGCCAAGATCGCCAAGCGCCTTTCCGAGCGTCAGAACAAGAAAGTCCTGATGGCCTCGCTCGACACGCGGCGTCCTGCCGCGCAGGAGCAGCTTCGCCAGCTCGGCGAACAGGTCAAGGTCGCCACGCTGCCGATCATCGACGGCCAGTCGCCGGTCGACATCGCGCGCCGCGCCGTGCAGGCGGCCAAACTCGGCGGCCACGACATCGTCATCCTCGACACTGCCGGCCGTACCCATATCGACGAGCCGCTGATGGTCGAGATGGCCGACATCAAGAAGGTGTCGAGCCCGCACGAGATCCTGCTGGTCGCCGACTCGCTGACCGGCCAGGACGCCGTCAATCTGGCCAAGAGCTTCGACGAACGTGTCGGCATTACCGGCCTGGTGCTGACCCGCATGGATGGCGACGGTCGCGGCGGCGCGGCACTTTCGATGCGCGCCGTCACCGGCAAGCCGATCAAGCTGATCGGCACCGGCGAAAAGATGGACGGGCTGGAGGAATTCCACCCCAAGCGCATTGCCGACCGCATTCTCGGCATGGGCGACATTGTCTCGCTCGTCGAGAAGGCCGCCGAAAACATCGATGCCGAACAGGCGGCGGCGATGGCCAAAAAGATGCAGTCGGGCAAGTTCGACCTGAACGACCTCGCCAGCCAGCTTCAGCAGATGTCGAAGATGGGTGGCATGGGCGGCATCATGGGCATGATGCCCGGCATGGGCAAGATGAAGGACCAAATGGCTGCCGCCGGTCTCGACGACAAGATGTTCGGCCGCCAGCTCGCCATCATCTCGTCGATGACCAAGGCCGAGCGCGCCAACCCCGATTTGCTCAAGCATTCGCGCAAGAAGCGCATCGCCGCCGGTTCCGGCACCGACGCGGCCGAAATCAACAAGCTGCTCAAGATGCACCGCGGAATGGCCGACATGATGAAGGCGATGGGCGGCAAGGGCAAAGGCGGCGGCCTGATGCGCGGCATGATGGGTGGCCTCGCCTCCAAGATGGGCCTCGGCGGCATGATGCCGGGCGGCATGGGCGGCATGATGGGCGGCGGCATGCCGGACCTGTCGAAGATGGACCCCAAGCAGCTCGAGGCCTTGCAGAAGCAAGCGCAGGCATCCGGTCTTGGCGGCATGAAAGGGCTTCCCGGTGGTGGTGGTCTGCCCGGGCTGCCCGGCGGCATGAAACTTCCCGGTCTGCCCGGAATGGGCGGCGGGTTGCCTGGCCTCGGCAAGAAGAAGTGAGGACGTCATGAACGAAGAAAAGGACATGGCCGACGCACGCACCATCCTGGCCGACTATCGCGCCTCGATCGACAACATCGACGCGGCACTCATCCACATGCTGGCCGAGCGCTTCCGCTGCACCAAGGCGGTCGGCGTACTCAAGGCGACGCATGGCCTGCCGCCGGCCGACCCGGCGCGCGAGCAGCAGCAGATCGCCCGGCTTCGCCAACTGGCGAAGGATGCCCATCTCGACCCAGATTTCGCGGAAAAATTCCTCAACTTCGTCGTCCGCGAAGTGATCCGCCACCACGAACAGATCGCCGCTTCGAACGGTGGCGAAACAAAGACCTCGCTGCCGACGGCGTGACGAAAACCAACTGAAACCCGATCAACGAACTGAGAATTTTTAGGAGAATAGAAATGCCCTTGAAGATCCGACTGGCCCGCGCTGGCTCGAAGAAGCGTCCTTACTATCACGTCGTCATCGCCGACGCCCGTTCGCCGCGTGACGGCCGGTTCATCGAGTCGATCGGCTCGTGGAACCCGCTGCTGCCCAAGGACGGCGAACGCGTCAAGGTCGACGCCGAACGCGTCAAGCATTGGCTGGCGCATGGCGCCCAGCCGACCGATCGCGTGCTGCGCTTCCTCGACGAGGCCGGACTCGTCAAGCGCGAAGCCCGCGCCAATCCGAAGAAGGCCGAGCCGGGCAAGAAGGCGCAGGAACGCGCTGCCCTTCTGAAGAAGGCGCAGGAAGACGCGGCAGCCGCTGCCGCGGCCGCCACTGCTGCACCGGCCGAGGCGGAAGCCGCCACCGCCGAATAAATATTGCCATATCGCATCCACGAAAACGGCGGGCGAAGGCCCGCCGTTTTGCTATGTCGACATCACTTTGCGAACGCGGCCTATCAATATCCGCGTGGGCAGCGGTCGATGTAGACGCTGCCATAACGATCGCGGTAGCGGCATTCGCCCCGTTCGCTCGCCCGGCCGATCAACGCACCGGCAACAGCGCCGACAGCGCCGCCGACCACCGCGCCCTGAACCGGATTGTTGGCGACCGCCGCACCGACGGCAGCACCACCCAATCCGCCGACAGCCGCGCCCTTTTCCGTTTGCGAACAAGCGGCGAGCGGCACCAGCAAGGCCATCAAAAGCATCGTTTTCTTCATTGTCGTTCCTCTCCAGGTAGGAGCCGCCTCCTCCGCCGAGCAAATACCTAACTCGCAACTGGCCGATTTGATCCAAAGGAGATTGCCGGCGAAGGGCTAGCTTTCCAGCAGGCAGCGGAGCTTCGATTGCGGCCGGCCTTCCAATGTAAACGCCATGCGGGATATCGCTTATCGGCTGAGCCGGATCAGCGCGCGCACCCCGCGCAGCGTGTCGGAGTGGCTATCGTCACCCTTCGCGGGTGGATATTGAGGGACGTCGCGGCCCGTATCCATCGAGAAGAAAGAATGACCGGCGAAACCGATCTGAAGACACTGCTGGGATCGATGACGCCGGAACTGCTCGCCGGCACCTATGTCTTCGCCACGCTCGCGCCCGGCGTCGCGCAGCCGCGAGGCCTCGACCCGGTGATGGTGTTCCGCGAGCGCGAGGGCGCGACGCTTATCGTGGCCGAGGAGGCGGCCAGCGCAGCTGCGCTGACCACTTCGTTCCGCTGCCGGATGCTGACGCTGAACATCCATTCGTCGCTGGAGGCCGTCGGCTTCCTCGCCGCCATCACCACCCGCCTGGCCGCCGCCGGCATGGGCGTCAATCCTGTCTCAGCCTTCTACCACGACCATCTTTTCGTCCCCGCCGACCGGGCGGAGGAAGCGCTGGAGCTGTTGGTCAATTGGACAAGGGAAGGGGCGGCTGAACTTTGACAGCACCCCATAAGTCGCGTAAATTACGTCAATAACGTAACTTACGCGATTTAGGATGGACCATGCGTAAAGTTCCCACCACCGAATTCACCCGTAATTTCGGGCGCTACCGGGAGATCGTGCAGCGTGAGCCGGTCGCCGTGATGAGTCACGGGAGGCCAACCGGCTATTTCGTTTCGGCTGTCGAGTATGAAGAGCTGCAGCACTACAAGAACCTGGCCCGGCAATCATTTGCGACCAAGGATCTGCAGCGCGAGGAAGTGGAAGCTATCGCCGGCGGCCGCATGTCATCGGAACATGATCATCTCAATGCCTTGATGAATCCCAAGTAAGGCATGCCGCTTCCCGACCCGCAACTCGGCCTCGTGATCTCCTACGCGTATTTGTGGCATCATGAGCAGCAAGCCGGACAGGATGAAGGGCGGAAAGATCGCCCTTGCGTGATCGTCCTCGCCGTCGAGCGCGGCGCCGATGGCCTGATCGTCACGGTGGTGCCAATCACGCATGTATCGCCAGCAGACCCATCGCTGGCGATCGAGCTGCCACCAGCCGTCAAAGGTCACTTGGGTCTGGACGGCAAGCGCTCATGGGTGATGCTCCACGAAGGCAATCGCTTCGTATGGCCAGGCTATGACCTACGTCCCGTACCACGCTCCACCGATCGCTACGACTACGGCCTGCTGCCGCCACGGCTGTTTTCGTCGATGGTGGAGCGCCTCAAGACGATCTGGGAAACCGGGCAAGGCCGTCAGGTGCCGCGCGACTGACCGTTACGGATGGCAACGCCGATCGGTCAGCGAAGGATAATTCGAAGAGTCCCGCTTGGCGCCGCATTCCGGCCAAAGGCCGAGCCCGCGACGGCGGGCCGCCGGTCGTCCGGCGCCCCCGCGGAGGGCCCGCCGCGGCAGCGGCGATACGGCCCGTGAGCGAAAACTGATGGCCGTCAGGCCGCCTTCTTCTTCGGCTGGATCAGGCCGCGCTCGACCAGCAGTTCGGCAATCTGCACGGCGTTGAGCGCCGCGCCCTTGCGCAGATTGTCGGAGACGATCCACATCGACAGGCCGTTGTCGATGGTCGAATCCTCACGGATGCGCGAGATGAAGGTGGCGTCCTCGCCGGCCGATTCCAGCGGCGTGATGTAGCCGCCGTCCTCGCGCTTGTCCAAGACCTGGCAGCCCGGGGCGTCCCGAAGAATATCCCGAGCCTCGTCGGCGGTGATCGGCTTTTCGAACTCGATGTTGACCGCTTCCGAATGGCCGATGAACACCGGAACTCGAACGCAGGTCGCCGTCAGCTTGATCTTGGGGTCGAGCATCTTCTTGGTCTCGGCGACCATCTTCCACTCTTCCTTGGTGAAACCGTCGTCGAGGAAGACGTCGATGTGCGGGATAACGTTGAAGGCGATGCGCTTGGTGAACTTCTTGACGTCGACGGTGTCGGCGACGAACACGGCGCGCGTCTGCGTGAACAGCTCGTCCATGCCTTCCTTGCCGGCGCCCGATACCGACTGGTAGGTGGCGACGACGACGCGCTTGATGGTGGCGAAGTCGTGTAGCGGCTTCAGCGCCACGACGAGCTGCGCCGTCGAGCAGTTCGGGTTGGCAATGATGTTCTTGCGCGTGAACAGCGAGATCGCATCCGGGTTAACTTCCGGCACGATCAGCGGCACGTCCTGGTCGTAGCGGAAGGCCGACGAATTATCGATGACGACGCAGCCCTGCTTGCCGATCTTCGGCGACCATTCCTTGGAGACGTTGCCGCCGGCCGACATGATGCAGATGTCGGTGTCGGAAAAATCATACTGGTCGAGCGATTTGACCTTCAGCGTGCGGTCGCCGAACGACACTTCGGTGCCCTGGCTGCGCCGCGAGGCCAGCGCCACGACTTCGCTTACCGGAAAGCCGCGCTCTTCCAGTATGTTGAGCATTTCCCGGCCCACATTGCCCGTGGCGCCGACGATCGCTACCTTGAAACTCATTAGAAATCTCCTGTCCCTCTCCGCTTGGTTTTTGGAGAAACCCGCTGGCCGATGCGGGTTCCGTCCCCCGGGCCGGACCCGGGAGAGGGTGGTTAGGCCAAGGGAGTCACACCGTTTTGGTGGTGGTTTTGGCCATAGTTTTGCTAGAACGGGGAGACGCGCCGACGCGCCCGGCCCAATGATGTGCATTGCGGCCAGGGAGGTCGAATGCAAGAAACGCCATCAAAAGGCCGCGCATCGAAACTATCCTGTTCGGTGCCGGCTTTTACGCGGTTTGCGTCAAGAGTCAATTGCCGAGCGACCTCGGTTTCCCGCGCACCCTGTACAATGGCGGCTGCGCGAAGTACGAACAGCCAAGATTGTTTTGGCTGGCGCTAGGTCGGCCCCGGCATGTGCTCCATGATGAGCGCAGACCCTAAATTCCGAAAGAGTGAGATGTCCAATTTCGAAGCACTTGTCCCAGCGCTTGCCAGGGCGCTGGAAAAACGCGGCTATTCCGAGCTGACCCCGGTACAGAAGGCGGTTGTTGCCCCCGAACTCGGCCAGGCCGATGCGCTGGTTTCCGCGCAGACCGGCTCCGGCAAGACGGTCGCCTTCGGCCTTGCCCTGGCGCCGACCTTGCTTGACGGCGCCGAGCGCTTTGGCCACGCCGCGGCACCGTTGGCGCTGGCGGTGGCGCCGACGCGCGAACTGGCGCTGCAGGTTACGCGCGAGTTGGAGTGGCTCTACGAGCTGACCGGCGCCACGGTGGCGTCCTGCGTCGGCGGCATGGACATGCGCTCGGAGCGGCGTGTGCTGGAGCGCGGCGCCCATATCGTCGTCGGCACGCCCGGCCGGCTGCGAGACCACATCACGCGGCACTCGCTCGACATGTCGGCGCTGAAGGCAGTGGTGCTAGACGAGGCCGACGAGATGCTCGATCTCGGGTTTCGCGAGGACCTCGAATTCATCCTCGACGCCGCACCGGCCGAGCGCCGCACGCTGATGTTCTCGGCCACCGTGCCGCGCTCCATCGCCACGCTCGCGCAAGGATATCAGCGCGATGCCGTGCGCATTTCAGCCGCCGGCGAGGAAAAGCAGCATCTCGACATCGAATACCGGGCGCTGAGCGTCGCCCAGCCCGACCGGGAAAACGCCATCATCAACGTGCTGCGTTTCTACGAGGCGAAGAACGCGCTGGTGTTTTGCAACACGCGCGCCGCCGTCAACCATCTGACCGCGCGCTTCAACAACCGCAATTTTTCGGTCGTGGCGCTGTCCGGCGAGCTCAGCCAGAACGAACGTAGCCATGCCTTGCAGGCGATGCGCGACGGCCGCGCAGAAGTCTGCATCGCCACCGACGTCGCGGCGCGCGGCATCGACCTGCCCAACCTCGAACTGGTCGTCCATGCCGACCTGCCGACCAATCCGGAAACGCTGCTGCACCGCAGCGGTCGCACCGGCCGCGCCGGGCGCAAGGGCGTCAGCGCGCTGATCGTGCCCAACAGTGCCCGCAAGCGCACCGAGCGGCTGTTGCAGAACGCCGGCCTCAAGGCGACATGGGCGAGCCCGCCCTCGGCCGACG
Organism: Mesorhizobium sp. M1050; assembly: GCF_040318715.1. NCBI lineage: Bacteria > Pseudomonadati > Pseudomonadota > Alphaproteobacteria > Hyphomicrobiales > Phyllobacteriaceae > Mesorhizobium > Mesorhizobium sp. M1050. Next base: position 125,524 of record NZ_JAMYMV010000003.1, read on the forward strand.
ACGTGATACGGCGCGACGACGAACGCATCATTGCCGATCCGGTCTTCGACGAACCGGTGAAGGAGGACGAGCGCGGTTTCATCGACGCGCTGCTCGCCAAACATGGCGCCGAACAGGTGGCCGCAGCTTTCGTGCGCCAGTGCCGCGCCAGCCGATCGGCGCCCGAGGACCTCATCGAAATCGCGCCGTTCACGCCATCGCGTGAAAGACCGGCGGGCGAAGGTTTCGCACGTCGCGACGAAGCACCCAGCCGCCGCGACGATTTCGGCGCCAGCGTCTGGTTCTCGCTGTCGATCGGGCGCCGGCAGAATGCCGAACCGCGCTGGCTGATCCCGATGCTGTGCCGCACCGGCAGCATCAGCAAGCGCGAGATCGGCGCCATCAAGATGCAACCGGAAGAGACCTTCGTGCAGATCGCGGCGGACTGGGCCGACCGCTTCCTGGCGGCGATCGGTCCCGACCGCAAACTGCAGAACAACATCATGGTGAAGCGGTTGGACGGCACGCCCGACCTGTCGCGTGCCGGCTACCAGGCGCCAAGCCCCGACAAGAAACCGCATCGTGGCAAGGCACCGTTCGATCCCAACGCGCCGAAGCGCAAGTTCGAAAAGCACGCACCGGCGTCAGCCGATCAGCGCCCGACGGTCGCGCATGAGACAAAGCCTTGGGCGAAGAAGCCGGGTAAGCCGAAGTTCGAAAACACCGGCGCGCCCAAGCACAAGAAGGCGAAGAAGCGGCCTTCATAAGATCGCAAGCAGCTTCATTTTCCGGCAGCGACGGCAGGCACTTCATAGTGCCGCTTGCCCATCGGCTCGGCCCTGTGCCACATCTTGATCGGGACGTGGCGAAGGGGTGGCCTATGCGCGGCGAAGTGCTTCATTATGACGATGACCAGGGTTTTGGCTTCATCATTGGAGCCGATGGCAATCGTTACACCTTCACCCGCGAGAACCTGCGCCGGGAAAGCGCCATGCCCAGGGGCACGGTCGTCGAGTTCGAGCCGGGCGGCGGCCAGGCACGCGATGCCTTTTCGATTGGTGTCCAGACGGCCATCGAGGCCCCGCACGCTGACGCCGGAACCGCCCCGATTCAAGCTGGCAACGCAACGGCAGCTTCCGCTGTCCATGCCCAGCATTTCGGCCGCTCGTCCGAGCCCGTCGAGCGCACCGGCCTATGGGACTATTTCTGGCGCGGCGTGACGCAGAACTATTTCAATTTCGCCGGCCGGGCCCGCCGCAAGGAATATTGGGGCTATTTCCTGTTCTGGGTGGTCTCGCTGCTGATCATCGGCGGCATCGGTCTTTTCGCCGACAGCGAAATGGGCAATTTCGACAGCAGCGTATCGGCGGCGGTAACCGTTGGCCTTTGCGTCACCTTCGTGCTGGCGACCCTGCTGCCAAGCCTCGGCATGACCGTTCGCCGCATCCATGACATCGGCCTGTCGGGCTGGCTGTATCTGGTGATCTTAATCCCGACCATCGGCAGCCTGATCATCCTGGTCTTCGCGCTGATCCCGACGCAGGCCCGGGAAAACCAGTGGGGGCCGGTGCCGACGGGAGTCAGGGTTTAGGCTGCAGTGCGACCGGGCGCCGGCCGAGCTTCAGTTTTCTCGTCGACGTTCGCGCTGCCCCTCACCTGCCTGCCGGCATCCTCTTCCCGTAAACGGGGCGAGGGGCGCTCTTCTCGGTGATTTCGCCAATTACCAACGCCGCAGGATAGGCGCCGGCGTTGCGATCAGCCTCTTTCTCCCCGTTTACGGGGAGAAATGCCCGGCAGGGCAATGATGGGCCGCGCCGACATTGAGGATCGGCCACAGGGTTGCCGCAACCGTTCGCCCCGCGCAGCCACGGATCGCCGCAGGATCAGCCCATGAACTTGGCGATGATCGCGTCGCCCATCTCCACCGTGCCGACCTCGGTCATGCCGGGGGAGAAAATGTCCTTGGTGCGCAAGCCTGCGTCGAGCACGGCGGCGATCGCGCTTTCGACACGGTCGGCTTCGTCAACCATGCCAAAGGAATAGCGCAGACACATGGCGAACGAGGCGATCATGGCGATCGGGTTGGCAATGCCCTTGCCGGCAATATCCGGCGCCGAGCCGTGCACCGGCTCGTACAGCGCCTTGCGCTTCTTGGTCTTCACATCGGGCGCGCCGAGCGAGGCCGACGGCAGCATGCCGATCGAGCCGGTCAGCATGGCGGCGATGTCGGACAGCATGTCGCCGAACAGATTGTCGGTGACGATGACGTCGAACTGCTTTGGCCAGCGCACCAGCTGCATGCCGCCGGCATCGGCCAGCATGTGGTCGAGCTTGACGTCTGAATAGCGCGCCTTGTGCGTTTGGGTGACGACCTCGTTCCACAGCACGCCCGACTTCATCACATTGCGCTTTTCCATCGAGGTGACGTGGTTCTTGCGGGTGCGTGCCAGCTCGAAGGCGACGCCCGAAATGCGCTCGATCTCGAACGTATCGTAGACCTGGGTGTCGATGCCACGCTTCTGGCCATTGCCCAGATCGATGATCTGCTTCGGCTCGCCGAAGTAGACGCCGCCGGTCAGCTCGCGCACGATTAGGATGTCGAGACCCTCGACCACCTCCTGCTTGAGCGACGAGGACGCCGCCAGCGCCGGATAGCAGATGGCCGGGCGCAGGTTGGCGAACAGTTCCATGTCCTTGCGCAGGCGCAGCAGGCCGGCTTCGGGGCGCACCTCGTAGGGCACCGCATCCCATTTCGGACCGCCGACGGCGCCGAACAGCACCGCATCCGCCGCCATCGCCTTTTCCATGTCGGCATCGGAGATCGCCGCGCCATGCGCATCATAGGCACAGCCGCCGACCAGACCTTCGTCAGTGGAAAAATCGCTGCCAAGCTTGTCGTTCATGACAGCAATCAGTTTCTTGACCTCGGCCATGGCCTCTGGACCGATGCCGTCGCCGGCGAGCAGGAAAAGATGCTTCGTTGCCATGGAGAACCGTCCCAGAAAGAATGCGTTGCGATTTGCGGCCTTGCTAAACGCCAAGCGCTTGGCGCGCAAGCCCGCGCGCCATAACCATGATCACTGGTGCGAGAGAATGTTGACCAGCCGGCCGAACGGATCGCGCACGTAGAAGCGCCGTACGCCCCAAGGCTCGTCGGCCGGCCCGTATTCGATGGCGAAGCCGGCGGCACTCATGGCATCGAGCGCCGCATCGACATCGTCGACCTCGATCGAGAGATCCGGCACCGGCGTACCGGAGCCGCCTTGCGCCATGAAACTGACCTGCACCTGCATCTCTTGATCGGAACCGTAGGTCGCGATCCAGCCTAGATCCATCAGCACATCGAGGCCGAGCACGTCCTGGTAGAAGCGCTGTGCCGCAGCGATATCAGGGGTCTCGATGTTGGCAACGATACGCCGGACTTTCATCTGCCCGCCTTTCACGCCGTGCGCCGCAGCGCCGTCACCTCGATCTCGATCTTCATTTCCGGTCTGTTGAGCTGGCAGACGATCATCGTCGCCGCCGGCCTGATGTCACCGAACGTCTCGCCGAGGATCGGGAAGACCACATCCACGAAGGCCTGGTCGGTGATGTAGTAATGCGCCCGCACCACATCGGCCATCTCGAAGCCGCCGTCCTGGAGAGCCTTGCCGATCGTCGCCAGGCAATTGCGCGTCTGCGCTTCCACCGTCTCCGGCATCGTCATCGTCGCATAGTCGTAGCCGGTCGTTCCGGACACGAAACACCAGTCGCCCTGCACCACCGCGCGCGAATAGCCGGCGGTCTTTTCGAACGGCGAGCCGGTGGAGATCAGTTTTCGCATGGGAGGTCTCCTTGCAGGCAGTGCGGCCATTCTGCAGGCAAGATGCCGGTTCGGCCATGGGCCAACGCAGAGGGATCGGCAGTGCAAACTCGATGCCGGCGGGGCAGCACCCCCCTCTGGCCTGCCGGCCATCTCCCCCGCAAGGAGGGAGATTGGCAGCTTTGGCGAACCGCCATTCTTGCCACGTTGAAAGAGTTGCGAAAGTCGTGGTGACGGCCGATCTCCCCCCTTGCGGGGGAGATGCCCGGCAGGGCAGAGGGGGGTGTGAAGGATCGCGGCGTAACAATCTTCAGTTCACCGCCGAAATGCCTAATTGGCCGAGCCCTGCGCCTTGTCCAGCGCCTCCTTCACATCGGCCGGCCACGTCGCCAGCGCCGGCCAGGCGTTCGGCTCGCCATTGTCGCCGCGGCGGGCGAAGTAGAGCTTGTGCTTGGTCGGGTCGACCGCCATGAAACCGTCATTGCCGCCGCAGTCATGCGGCACGCAGCCACTGGCGTAGAAGGCGCCCGAAGCGGTCTTTTCCGTGCCGCCGCCGACCAGCAGGCTGGTCGCCATGTCGGGCATGTCCTTGCCCAGCAGCTTTTCAGCTTCCTTGTAGACAGCCTCGTTGTGGAAGGCGTCGATGATGTTCTGGTACTTTTCCGGATCGATGTCCTTCCAGTCCGTGCCGGGTTCCGGCATGTAGGTCAGATTGCCTGAAATCGTCAGCCCGTCGGTCGGCGACCATTGCAAAGCCGGCTTCTGGTCGCCTGGCAACAGATAGGGTACGAAATAGATGGCGTTGTCCGACACCGCCGATGGCGGCGCGCCGCAGTCGTCCTGCTCGACCGTGGTGCTCTGGATGGTGCCGCCTTCCGGCTTCCAGACGATCACAGTCGCCGGCCCGCATTGATTGCCGCCATCGCCGACATCGAACAGCGCCACCTTGACGCCGCCGACCTCGACTATTCTGTCGAAGAAGACGTCATAGTTGGTGGCCAGCTGCTTGCCGTCATAGGCAAGCACCTTCTCACCGTCCTGTTCCGGTTGGGTGATGGTCAGCTGGCCGCCCTCGAATGGCACAGGCGCTTGGCTGTCGTCGTCGGAAGCGTCGGCGGCGTCTGTCCCCTGGTCGGTGGCAGGCCTTTCGGCCGCCGGCGCTGGCGCGGCAGGCGTCTGCGTCTGGGCGTGGCCGACGGCAGTCAGCAAAAGAAACGCCAGCCCGCAGGTGCCGGCAAGAAGCGAACGAGTCATGACCGTCCCTCCACTCAGCCGCAACGAACCCGCCTGTCCGCCCGGAGCGTACCGCTCAGGCCCACGGACGCTGTTCGGCGTTCTTCTTCTCGAACGAAGCGATGGCACCGGCCTTCTCCATGGTCAGGCCGATATCGTCGAGCCCGTTGAGCAGGCAGTGCCGCTTGAAGTCGTCGAGGTCGAAGGTGACCACGCCACCATCCGGCCCGCGGATTTCCTTGGCCTCGAGATCGACCGACACCGTGGCGTTGGAACCGCGTGACGCGTCGTCCATCAGCTTCTCGAGATCCTCGGGGCTGACGGTGATCGGCAGAATGCCGTTTTTGAAGCAGTTGTTGTAGAAAATGTCGGCGAACGAGGTCGAGATGACGCAGCGAATACCGAAATCGAGCAGCGCCCACGGTGCATGCTCTCTGCTCGAGCCGCAGCCGAAATTGTCGCCGGCGACCAGGATCTGCGCCTTGCGGTAGGCCGGCTTGTTGAGCACGAAATCCGGATTTTCCGAACCGTCGTCCTTGTAGCGCATTTCGGCGAACAGGCCGGTGCCGAGCCCGGTGCGCTTGATCGTCTTCAGATAATCCTTGGGGATGATCATGTCGGTGTCGACATTGACGATCGGCATCGGAGCGGCGACGCCGGTGAGCTTGGTGAATTTTTCCATGGCTTTGCCCGTGTTTTCGTTGCGGGGGAATTTGCTGACGCCCGTTTACACAATGCCGGCGGCAAATAAAAGGCAACTGTTTGTGCGCGGCGTATGGCGGCGAACCCGCCCCGTCTCGACCGGGGGCCTCCAGCATGTAGCTGGCTCTTCCCCTGAGCTACGGGCTGCCGGGACGGCTTTACCATGCCGCATGCCAAAACTGAAACACTTCAAAAAGTGGCTTCGAAATGCTCGCCCGCTGGTGCATTCTGGCAGCCATGATTGAGAATTCGCACGTCCTCTATGCCAGCGAGCCGGAGCTCGCCATTGCCGAGTTTCGCCGCGTGCTGGTGGAATCCGGCCTTGGCGAAACGCGCCCTGTCGATGACGACGCTCGCCTGCAGACGATGCTTTCAGGTGCAAACCTGGTCCTGACCGCACGTCTCGACGTGGAGGGCAAGCCACTGATCGGCGTGGCCCGCGCACTCACCGACTTTTCCTGGGTCTGCTACATCTCCGAACTCGCCGTTTCCCAATCGGTGCAGGGGCTCGGCATCGGCAAGGGCCTGATGGACGAGGCGCGCCGGCAACTCGGGCCGTCCGTCGCCATCAGCCTGATCTCCATGCCCGATGCCGTCGGCTTCTACGAACGCATCGGCATGAAACGCATGGCCGACGCCTTCTGGTTCGGCCGCAAGGGCTGACTGCGGTCACTTGACTTGCAACACTCAGCGGGACAGCACCCCCCTCTGGCCTGCCGGCCATCTCCCCCGCAAGGGGGGAGATTGGGCAACTTCGACGCTCCGCTCATTCTTGCCACGCTGGAGATTGGCGAAAGCGGTTGAGCGCGTAATCTCCCTCCTTGCGGGGGAGATGGCCGGCAGGCCAGAGGGGGGTGGGCGGGAACTCGACAGAACGGCTTTATTCTGCGACGCCCCCGTCTCAAATCACATTCAATTCCCGAAACGCCCGCCCCTCCGCAATCCGGCCATAGCCGAACGCCGAACAGTCTACCGTGCGATAACCGCCATGCACGATCAGTTCGGCCAGCGCCTTGCCGACCGCCGGCGCCTGCTGCAGGCCATGGCCGGAGAATCCATTGGCGAACAGGAAATTGCCGACCTGCGGATGTGGGCCGATCACCGCGTTCTGGTCGAGTGTGTTGTAGTCGTAGTGGCCGGCCCAGGCGCGCGTCGGCTTGATCGCCTCGAAGGCCGGAATGCGGGTCGCCAACACCGGCCAGATCACCTCTTCGAACAGCGGCCAATCAACCTCGAAATCCCCAGGGGCGGCCGGGCCATCGCCCTCTTCCGGTTCGGCACCGCCGGTGAGATAGACCGAACCTTCCGGGCGCACATAGATGCCGGACGGGTCGACCAGCAGTGGCATGTCGGCGTATTTCTCGCGCGCCTCGAAGACGAAGACATTGCGCTTGCGCGGCTCGACCGGCAGCGCCAACCCAGCCATGGCAGCGACCTTGCCGGCGTTCGGCCCGGCGGCGTTGACGACGATGCCGGCTTCAAGCGCCTCGCGATTGTCGACCCTGACGCTGGTGACGCGGTTGCCGTCGCGCACAATATTGGTGACATCAGCGGTGATGAAATCGATCTTCTTCTCGCGCAGCGCCTTGCGGAACAGCATCAGCATCGCATGCGCGTCGAACCAGCCCTCGCCTGTCCGGCCATAGGCACCGGCGGTGATGCCTTCGGCCGATAGCCACGGGAAGCGGCGCACCAGCGCGTCGGCGTCCTCGAGAACGATGTCGGCGCCCTCGGCCATCTGCGCGTCGTGATTGGCCTTGAGGATCGGCAGCCCGTCCTCGCCGGCAAGGATGAGATAGCCACCCTCGCGAAAGCCGATATCGGCATCCGCGCCGAACTCTTCCTTCAGCCGCCGGAACAGTTTCAGCGTGAACTGCGACAGCCGGATGTTTTCCGGGATCGAGAATTGCTGGCGGATCGAGGCCATGGACAGCGTCGTTGCCGCGTGGGCGAACTGCGGATCGCGCTCTATCAAGGCGATCGAGCCGGAAAACCCTTCCTCGCGCAGATAATAGGCGACCGAGGCTCCAACGATGGCCCCGCCGATGATGACGATATCATAGCGCACTTTTTTCTCCGATCCTTTGCCCGCGTCCTCACGCGACCGGCAAGATGATCTCGAAGCGCGTGCCGCGTTCGGAGTCAACCAGTGCGATCATACCATCATGCGCTTTCAGGAGGGCCAGGACGATGCCGAGGCCCATGCCGGTGCCGCCCGAATCGCGGCGCGTGGTGACGAACGGCTCGAAGATGCGCGTCCGGTTGCTCGGCGAAATGCCGGCACCATCGTCACTGACCTGAATGGCCGCCTTGCTCCCGGCGCTCGCCGCCGTGACCGAAACCTGCGTCGCGCCGTGCCTGGCCGAATTGTCGATGAGATTGGCAAGCACGATTGCCGCGTTCTCCGCCGATATGCGCAAGGCCAGATCGCCGCCCGCCTCGACGCGGACCGCCAGCCTGTTGTCCACCGGGAGCAGCGCCAGCGCCGCGCCGATCGAGGTGCTTTCGCCGCTCGGCGCCAGGTTTTCGGCGCGCGCCAGGTCAAGCAGGCGCCGCACCAGCAGATTGAGCCGCCCCGCATCGGTGACGATATTGTTGGAAAAGCGCCGACGCTCCGTATCGTCCATCGCGCTTCCTGAATCGCGCAGCAGCTCGGCCGCACCCTGGATCGCCGTCAGTGGCGATTTGAGTTCGTGCGAGACATGGGTGGCAAACGTCTGGATGGAATCCGAGCGCGCCTGCAGTTTTTCGGCCATGTCGAGGAAGGCGGCGGACAGCTCGGCCATCTCGTATGTGCCGTGGTGGTCGAGCGGCCGGATCGCCGCTCGGGCGCCGGCGGCGATGCGCTCGGTGCGATCGATCAGCGCATAGATCGGCCGGCTGACGGTGCGCAGGAAGACCAGGCCGATGAGCAGCGTGCCGCCGAGAATGGCGATCGCCGCCAACGTCACCTTGCCGCGCTCGCCATAGAGATGTTTCATGATGTTGTTGGGCGTCCGCGACACATAGACGACACCGGCGACCTGGCCATCGACGGCCACCGGCAAGGCGACGAAGACACGCACCTTGGTGCCGCGGCTGACCGAATAGAGCGGGGGCGCCGGCTGGTCGGGGATGCGCAGCCTGAGCGCGCTGGCATAGCGGCCGCTGAGTGCCTCGCGCACCTCTTCGATATCGCCAAGCGACTGGCCGACCTCGCCGCGCCCGGCAATGACGACGCCTGTGGGGTCGAGCAGCCGGAAGCCGGCCAGCGTGGTTTTCTGGGTGGCGTCGAGAATGCCGGACAGGCGGATGCCGATCGCGGCGAAGGCTGGGTCGGCGGTCGCAGTCACCGCCGCCGGCCGCGTGGGAAGCACGTAGTCCGAGGCAAGATCGAGTTGCGGCTCGATCGGCCTGTACAGGTCCGGATTGGCACTTCGGCTCGCATTCCCACCCGCCTGTTGCATCGATGCGCCGAGTTTGTCCGGGGCAATGCCGGAAACAGAATGGCCGATAAGCGGCACACAACCTTGCCATCACATCCTCCTCGTGAAGAACACACCTAGTGCGGTGCCGCGCCGCGCCGCTCGAGCGCGGTCTTGCGGATGATTTCCGCGATCTCCGGGCTGCTGCTGCACAGCATCTGGAAATCCGCCGAGTGCAGCGACAGGAGTGAGACCACCGTTGCGGCGCTGACGGTCGCCGAGCGCGGTTCGCCGCTGATCAGCGCCATCTCGCCGAAGAAGGCGCCAGGGCCAAGCTCCACCGGATTCGGCGTCGCGACGCTGACGCGCCCCTCCACGACGAAGAACATCTGATCACCGGTCTCGCCATTGCGGCAGATCACGGCGCCCGCCGGCATGACGCGAGGTCTTAACGCGCGCACGATCTCGACTAGCGCGGCCGGGCCGAGCTTCTGAAACAACGGCACGGCGGCGACCAATTGCCAATTGCGAACGAAATCCTCGCGACGCACTTCTTGATAAAAGCCGGTGGCAAGAATGCCAGCCCAGAGCGCGAAGATGCCGATGCCACTCATCATGACCATCCCGGCCAGGACGCGGCCGGCGAAGCTTTGCGGAATAGCGTCGCCATAGCCGGTGGTGGACAGCGTGACCACCGCCCACCACATTGCCTGGGGGATGCTGCCGAACTTTTCCGGCTGGGCGTCGCGCTCGATGACATAGGCCGCGAGCGCGACACCGAACAGAACGACGCCGAAGAGCGTCGTAACGCCGATCAGGTTGCGCGCTTCGTTGGTCAGGATCCTGCCCAGCAGCGGGAAGAAAGTCGAGTCGCGCAGCGGTTTCAGCAGCCAGACAGCACAGTAGAGGCTCCGGTCGGGCGTTCCGACGAGTAGAAAAGCGGCAAGCGGAACCAAAACCGCGAGCACATCAATTGCGATTGCCGGCGTCCTGTCCCGAACGTCTCCCGCCCGGCGCTTGAGCAGCGTCTCGGTCAGTTGCAGGAGATAGACGCCCCAGATGACTGCGAGGACTGCAGCCAGAGCCAGTCTGCTTCGTCCGGACATGTCCGGTGTCGTGAGCGTAGCCACCGCCACAAGCCCAATCGCAGCCAGCAGCGCGTTGAGCGGCGCGTAAATTCTTAAGAAAGGCAGTGCCGACATTCTATGCTCACGAGCGGTTACCAGCCTCCAAACTAGGATGTCTTCAAGGCAAGCGCAAAGGTGCTACCGTCGCGGCGACGTGCATCACCAACGGCAAACTCAGATATCCCGCTTCGTGACCGGACGTGAACAGCAAGCCACAACCGACCAGAATGACCCAGTCCGGATATTGCAATGGGTCCGACGGAAAAACTGAAATATCGGGCCGTCGTTTTCACTCGAGCCCGATCCACACAAAGCCGTCCTGCTTTCGGCAAGGATATACGATCAGCTTTGCGCGGTTCTTCGAAATGTCACCCAAATATTCAAGTCCCGCCCTGGTACCGTCGTGCTCCAACTTGGCCCACTGCCTGATTTCGCCGGTAAGCAGGTCGAAACAACTCTGATGCCAACGACAGACCAGGCCAAGATCTGCGGTGATCGTGCTCCCCGTGTGTGGGAGCTGCAGCGCCTCGACCTGAGCGGAACTTCGGCGTTCGTAGAGCGGCAGATGAAGATGCGGGCAAGCATTGTTGAAGGCGCAATAGTTGTCGGATCCACGAACGACGACGATATCGTAATCTTCAAAATCGAGAATCCGACGTTCGTAGGGCTGAAGCTCGTCTTCGGAAAAAGCGCGAACCCACCTCCTGCCGCCCTGACGGATGGTTTCGCGAAGCCCCTTGGCATTCAGCTCGGCGTCAATTTCGGGCTTCAGCCTGACGATTTCGAACAGGCTTGTGCGCTCGCCGGTACCGCGAAGGCGCACCCTGACGAAGTCGCCGATTTCCACCTTTTCGGCGATCTGGTCGCGGAGGGCCTCGGATATCAGCAAGCGCGTACCGGCATCTTTATTGGCGGACTCGACCCGGCTGGCCAGATTTACAACGTCGCCGATGGCCGTGAGACGTTCGTGGCCAGCAAAACCCAATGTGCCGATGACGGCTTCGCCGTAGTTGAGGCCGATACGAATATCGAAATCGATGCCATACATCGAGGCAAAGAACGGCTTCAGACGATCGACTGTGGCGAGGGTCTGAAGTGCGGCGTTCACGGCGCGGAGCGGAGCGTCTGGCTGGTCGTCGATACCGAATATTGCCATGAGCCCATCGCCGATCAGTTTGTCGATGAAACCGCCATTCTGCTCGATGATGTCGCCGGCCTGGGCGAAGTAGCGATTGAGCAGATACATCACGTCATAGGGGGAAAGCCGCTCCGACAGCGCTGTGAAATCTACAATGTCGCTGAAGAAGACCGCAACACGCCTTGCTTCACCGCAACGCGTCGCGGCAGAAGCACCAAGCTGGCTGGTGATCATCATGTCGGTTTCGTCTAGCACCAGGCGTCGGACGCGAAGCTCGCCTTCCGGCCTGAGCTGACAGGCCAGCCGAACTTCATCGGCCAATCTCAACCGGTTCGCCATCTGGGTTTCGTCGGGATTGCGGTCAGGGCAAGCCTCAATGCCGTCGAGAACCCAAACGCGACATGTCGAGCATTTCGCCCTGCCGCCGCATGCGTGGGCAAATGGCACGCCCGATCTGAGAGCCGCCTCAAGCAAGGTCTCACCTGCGGCCACGTCAAAATCCACTCTGTCGGGTAAAGCGGTTGCTTTGGTCATATCACCGAACACCGGTCCGTCGCGTTAACTGGCTGTCAGTGTAGCACCAATCGGCTCGGGCGGTGGAATCGTGCAGAATTCGGGCACCGACGAAGCCGAAATGGTTTCGTTGCGAGGACCGGACCGTAAGCCGTTGCAGCGGCAGCGACCGCTTGCCGAGCGGACAACGAGGGTTCATCACGGCGGACCGTGTGGCGGGGAACGGCCCGATCCTGGCCGGGCGGTGCCTGAAGCCTTCGGATGAAGGGCAAAGTCGATGAGTTCGCGGATAACTAGGCGATCTGCGGTTTTCTGCTAATACAAATTGAAAATTGCGCCGTCATGTTTCACAACAGGTCGGTACAGCCAGGGGGTTCCGAAGCCTGCGGGTTTGTCACGGTCCTCAAGGCGAGAATTCGAAAAGACGTTCAATAATGACCCAGCACGCAGAAAATGCTCGAATTCTCATGTACAGCCACGACACGTTCGGGCTTGGCCACTTGCAGCGCTGCCGGACGATCGCGCATTCGCTGGTCGAGGATTTCCGGGGACTTCAGGTGCTTATCATTTCGGGTGCGCCTATCGCGGGCGCCTTCGACTACCGCGCCCGTGTCGACTTCGTGAAGATCCCCAGCGTCATCAAATTGCGCAACGGCGAGTACACCTCGCTGGAAAAGGATATCGATCTGCATGAGACGCTAAGGATGCGCCAGTCGATCATCCGCCACACAGCCGAGACCTTCCGGCCGGATATCTTCATCGTCGACAAGGAACCGCTCGGCCTGCGCGGTGAGATTGAGGACACGCTGTCCTACCTCAAGACGCGGGGAACCACGCTGGTGCTTGGCCTGCGCGAGGTGATGGATGCGCCGCATCTGCTCGAAGCCGAGTGGGCACGCAGGGATGTGATGCGCAAGATAGGCCTGTTCTACGACAAGATCTGGGCCTATGGTCCGCCGGATTTCTACGATCCGTTGACCGGCTTGGATGTGCCGCCGGTTGTCAGGGCAAAGATGAGATTCGTCGGTTTCTTGCAACGGAGCCTGCAGCGGAACGAGTTGCCCGGCCACCGGCCCGAGGGCGATTATATCCTCGTTACCACCGGTGGCGGAGGCGACGGCGCCGAACTGATCCACGACGTTATCGATGCCTATCAGCAGGATCCGCAATTGCAACACAGGGCGCTGATCGTCCTTGGACCTTACATGCCGGCGCGCAAGCGCAACAAGCTGATCAAGAAGGGATCCAAGATCCCGTACATCAAGATCATCGAGTTCGACAATCGCATGGAAGACCTGATTGCCGGCGCCAAGGCGGTTGTGGCGATGGGCGGTTACAACACCTATTGCGAGATACTATCTTTCGACAAGCCGGCGCTGATCGTGCCGCGCGTCGAGCCCCGCGAGGAACAACTGATCCGCGCTCGGCGCGCAGCCGAACTCGGGCTCATCGAGATGTTTTTGCCGGAAGAAGCCAAGGACTCCCAGCGGTTTGCCGATGCACTGGTGGCACTGCCGGACTGGCCCCGCCCATCACAGAGCAATCCGCATCTGACGCTGGAAGGGCTGCCTCATATTTCCGAAATCGTCGCGGAACTGCTCGACCGGCGGCCCGGCCATCGCCTGTCGGTCATTGAAGGAATGAACTGACTTGCGACATCGCAAGATTGTCGTGGTTCTGAAGGGCTATCCGCGCGTCTCGGAAACCTTTATCGCGCAGGAACTGCTCGGTCTGGAGCGCGCGGGGTTCGAGCTGATACTCGTCGCGCTCAGGCGGCCGACCGATGCAAAACGCCACCCCGTGCATGACGAGATCAAAGCGGCCGTCCACTATCTGCCGGAATATCTGCATGAAGAGCCGCTTCGCGTGCTTCGCTCGCTGTTTGCTTGTTTGCTGCGGCCGGGCTTCTGGCGCGCGCTCGGATCGCTGGCTGCCGATATCCCCCGCGACTTTACCCGCAATCGCGCGCGCCGTTTCGGGCAAGCGCTCGTGCTGGCGGCCGAATGGCCGAAAGACGCGGGATGGTTGCATGCACATTTCGTGCACACGCCGGCATCGGTGACGCGATATGCCAGCCAGCTTCTTAGCCTGCCCTGGAGCTGCTCAGCCCATGCCAAGGACATCTGGACTTCGGCGGACTGGGATTTGGCTGGCAAGCTTTCCTCGGCGCGCTGGACGGTCACTTGCACGAAGACTGGCTTCGACCGTCTCAAAGAACTCGCTAACGGCAACTCGTCCGTGCATCTGAGCTACCATGGGCTCGACCTCGATCGTTTCGGCAGTTTTGGCGAGGCGCGAAAGCATCATGACGGCTCGGCGCTGGACGAACCGGTTATCCTTCTGAGTGTCGGGCGTGCCGTTGAAAAGAAAGGCTACGATACCTTGCTGGAGGCTCTTGCCCTCTTGCCTGGCGATTTGGCGTGGCGTTTCGAGCATATCGGCGACGGCGAGGAACTGGAACGGCTCAAGGTACTGGCGCAAAAGCTGGGACTGAGTGGTCGCGTCTCTTGGAAAGGCGCGCTCGCGCAGGAGGAGGTGCTTGAGCACTACCGCTGCGCCGACATCTTCGCCCTGGCCTGCAGGATCACCGCTAATGGCGACCGGGACGGTCTGCCGAATGTTCTGATGGAGGCGGCTAGCCAGCGGCTTGCCTGCGTGTCGACCAATATTTCCGGCGTGCCGGAGATTTTATCGCCGGATGAAACCGGGCTGCTGGTTCCGACGGAAAATCCAATTGCCCTGGCACAGGCGCTGGAGCGCCTGATCCGTGATCCCGTGCTGCGCACCCGCCTCGGCGACGCAGCAGAGCGGCGCGTGCGCGGCAATTTCGATCATCTGGCAAGCATTGGACAGCTCAAGGAACTGTTCGAGCGCGAGTGGCGGGCCGCCGATTGAACCGGCTGCGCGCCTTCCTTTATGTCCAGCACCTGCTCGGTATCGGCCATCTCGCGCGCTCTAGCCGCGTCGCGGCGGCTCTGGTCGATGACGGGTTTGACGTAACCGTTGTGACCGGCGGAGCGCCGGTCGCCGGGTTTCCGGGACTCGGGGTAAAATCTGTAACCTTGCCACCTGTCACCTCCGGTGATGAAGGATTTTCCGGACTTGTCGATTTGCAGGGCAAACCCATCGACGATGATTTCAGGAAACGGCGTTCTGAGATGCTGCTGCAGGCATTCCGGGATTGCAGGCCGGATATCGTCATTATCGAGGCGTTTCCATTTGGACGCCGGCAGATGCGTTTCGAACTCTTGCCGCTGCTCGAGGCTATCGACGCGACGTCGCCCAGACCGCTGCTGGCGACGTCCGTGCGTGATATCCTTCAGGAGCGCGTCAAGCCCGGCCGAAACGAAGAAACGGTCGATCTCATCAATCGGCATTTCGACCTTGTTATGGTCCATGGCGACCCGGCTTTCGCAACCATCGACAAGACATTTCCACTGGCTGGGGCGATCAGGGCCGAAGTCACCTATACAGGGCTCGTTGCCGCACCGCCGTCGCCCGTGGGGTCAGAGCGCTTCGACGTTCTGGTGTCGGTTGGCGGCGGGGCTGCCGGAAAGAGCCTTGTCGGCTCCACCGTCGCAGCGGCTCGGAACGCCAACAACGGTTGGAAATGGTGTTTGATCACCGGCCCAAACCTGCCGAAAGACGAGTTTGACGCGATCGCAGGCGATGCCACGCCGGGCCTGTCCATCTTCCGGTTCCGCGAGGATTTCGCCAGCCTGCTGACCGGCGCCCGCCTGTCAGTGTCGCAGGCGGGTTACAACACGGTCTGCGATGTCCTGCGCGCGGGTTGTCGCTCGCTGCTCGTCCCATTTGCAGCCGGCGGGGAAACCGAACAAAACGTTCGCGCCCTGATGCTCGAAGAACTCGGTCTTGCAAAGGTGCTGATGGAAAAGGACCTAACGCCTGAAGGTTTGACGCAAGCGATCGAACAGGCGCTTGTGGCACCGACGCCATCCGCGCATCGTCTCGATCTAGAAGGCGCGCGTCACTCGGCGCAAATCCTGCGCGAGCGGTATCGAACATGGTCCCTAGAAATGCGGCCCGGTTTCGGAAAAGCTGATGATCAAACGGACCTTGGATCCTAGACTTGGTCTAGACCGCTCCAATCAGCATGAAGCGCGTATAATTTTTTGTCGGCAATTCGCCGGAGAACCGCACCTCCCGCAGCGCCGCCATTGCTTCGAAGGCTGCCAGCGAAGCCACGCAGTTGATGTGTGTCGGCTCGCTGAAATAGTCGTTCGATTGCAGCAGTACATTCGTGCCCCGCGGAAGCAGAGCAAGCCAGGCGCGCAGATCGGCTATGTGTTCGCAGCTCGTATTGACCGTCAGGTCCGGCCGCCCGGCCGCATAGTCGAGCGCGTACATATCTGCCGTCAGCGCCCGGAACCGGTCGCCGGCTTCCCGGTTGAGAGTCCCGGCGACCGGCGCGACTTCAGGATCGATGTCGATGCTGTCGACCGACGTGATGTCGAAGCGGGCGTCGTTGAAAAGCATTGCGGGCAATACGCCGTACCATCCACCCAGAACCCATATGCGCCCGAACTGGCCGCCGCAGCTTTCGAACAGCCTATCGAGCGCCCACATCTTGCAGGCGACCTGCTTGTGGTTGAAGGCGTTGGCGATATCGGCCTTCGGATGCTTGCTGATGACGCGCGCCAGCCCGGCAACGAGAGGGTCGTTGACATAGGCAGCAATTCCCCGCGTGAGGTCCAGGGCTTGTTCGTGCCAGTCCATGCCGGCATTGCGTGGTTGCGTGACATCCATCATATTCGTCTTGTATGTTGGGATTTCGGGCGACACAACGCAATCTTGCCTCCCGCAAGGCTGTTCGTTCCGCGGACGTGATCATGCTGCAAGCCGCTTCGCCATTGCCCGATGCCGGAGAGAGCCGGCTGCGTCTGTCCGGACCATCGGCGTCCATCCGCCAGCACCAGCCGCGCAGCTGCAGCCTCGTGCTCGCCTATTCGCCAAAACCCTACGGAAGTCGCGAACTGTCTGAGCGCAGGACAATCTCCCTGCACTGCAGCTTTGAGATTGTCGTTGGCGACGAAGAAATTGCCGATATCCCATTCGCCAGCAGGTGCGTCTCCATCCCGCATCCTTCCAACTGAAGGATCCACAGTCTCATATGGAACCCAGCCTAGCCCGCTATATCTGGACGCACACCAAGAAGCAGCAGCTCTGGATATTGATGATCGTCCTACTTTCGATGATCCCGTATTTCATGTCCTTCGACCTGCCGAAGCTGATCGTCAACGGCCCGATCCAAGGGAAGGGTTTCGAGCAACCGGGCGCGACCCAGCCATTCATGAGGCTACACTATAACGTGCCGTTCATTGGAGAGGTCCAGTTCTTCTCCGGCTTTCAGCTCGACCGCAAGGAGACGCTGTTTGCCCTGAGCCTTGTGTTCCTCTTGCTGGTCGTCATCAACGGCCTGTTCAAACTCTACATCAACACCTACAAGGGCCGCCTCGGCGAACGTATGCTGCGGCGTATTCGCTTCGATCTGGTGGATCGTGTGCTGCGTTTTCCGCCGGTCTACTTCAAGCGGGTGAAATCCGCCGAAGTGGCGACCATGGTGAAGGACGAGGTGGAGCCGCTGGGCGGCTTCATCGGCGATGCCTTCCTGCAGCCGGTACTGCTCGGCGGCCAGGCGCTGACGTCCATGCTGTTCATCATGATCCAGAACGTCTGGCTCGGAATGATAGCGGTCGTGATCGTGGTGATCCAGATCGTGCTCATCCCGCGAATGCGGCGGCGGCTGATCGTGCTCGGGCGCCAACGGCAGTTGACGGCGCGCGCGCTTTCGGGCCGGGTTGGCGAAATCGTCGACGGCATCGGCGCGGTTCACGTCCACGACACATCAAACTACGAGCGCGCCGACATAGCTGCACGGCTCGGGCTCATCTTCAAGATCCGCTTCGATCTTTACCAATGGAAATTCATGGTGAAGTTCCTCAACAATTTTCTCGCGCAGCTCACGCCCTTTCTGTTCTACATGATCGGCGGGTATCTGGTCATCCAGGGGCGGCTGGACGTCGGCCAGCTCGTGGCCGTGATCGGCGCCTACAAGGACCTGCCCGGACCGATGAAGGAACTGATCGACTGGGATCAGGATCGGCAGGATGTCCAGGTTAAATATCAACAGGTGGTTGAACAGTTCACCGTCGAGAGTCTCATCGCGCCGAAAATCGGGGCATTGACGATCGACGATCCCGAACCGATGACCAACCCCCTGTCGGCGATCGGTCTGTCCATAGCAGACGATGGCGGTGCGATGCTCCTCAACCGTGTCTCCCTCCAGGTCAAGCCGGGTGAGACGGTGGCGCTGGTCAGTACCGCAACAGGTGGAGCGGAGGCGCTTGCAGAAGCTTTCGCGCGGCTGAACTGGCCGGACAGCGGAAGAGTCGCTTCGGGCGCTGACGACCTGCTTGAACTCCCCGAAGCAGTGACCGGCCGGCGCATGTCCTATGCCTCGTCGGATGTTTTCCTGTTCCAGGCAAGCCTTCGCGACAACCTGCTCTACGGGTTGAAGCATGCGCCGCTGACGTCGGCGTCTTATGACGGTGCCGCGGCGGACCAGCATCGCTGGAACATCCACGAGGCGCGCCGGTCGGGCAATCCGGATTTTGATATCCACGGCGACTGGATCAACTATGCTTCTGCTGGCGCTACTGGCCCGCACGACCTCTTTGAAGCCGTGCGCCGGGTGCTCGACGCGGTTGTTCTGTCGCGCGATATTCTGGATCTTGGTTTGCGCTCTTCGGCCGACCTCGCGCGTCACACGGAGCTTGCCAGGCGGATCGTCGAATTGCGTGCGGCGCTGCGAACCCGGCTGGACCACGAAGGGCTGAGCGGACTGGTGGTTCCTTTCGAACCAGGCGCCTACAACAAGGAAGCAACGATCGGCCAAAACCTGCTCTTCGGCGCTGCCGCCGGCCCCGAACTGGCCGACAGGGCTCTTGCCGCAAATCCCTATTTTGCTTCTGTGCTGAGACAAGCCGGCCTCGACCGAACACTCTACGAAATGGGCATGGAAATCGCCCAACAGGCGATTGAGCTATTTGCCGACCTGCCACCCGATCACCAGTTCTTCCAGCAGCTCGCCTTCATGAGCGCCGACGAGATACCCGCCTACGAAACCTTGCTGCAACGGCTCAAGAATCGTCCCTACGAGGCGGTTTCGGAGAACGACCGTGCCATGATCGTCACCTTGAGTTTTGCCTACATCGAGCCTCGGCACCGCTTCGGCCTGCTGAGCGATGAGCTGATGAGCAAGATCGTCGCTGCCCGCAACCGGTTCTATGAAAACCTGCCGCCCGAACTGCAAACTGCGGTCGAACGGTATGACCCTGCCAGATACATTGCCGCGGCCACCGTCATGGATAATGTCCTGTTCGGGCGTGTGGGCAACAATCATCCCGACGCACCCGAACGCATACGCTCCATCCTCTATGACATTCTTGACGAGCTGGGGCTTTATGCCGAACTTCTGGATGTTGGCCTGGACTTCAACGTCGGCTCCGGCGGCAGGCGGCTGACCGGTGGACAGCGACAGAAGCTCGATGTTGCCCGAGCCTTGCTCAAGCGTCCCGATTTTCTCATTCTCAACCGGCCACTATCGGCGCTCGACCAACGCATGCAGGATAGGGTGCTGCGAAACGTGCTCGAGGAAGCCAGACGCGACGGCCATTCGCCGGCAATTGTGTGGGTCGTTACGAATCCGTCAATGGCGATGATGTTCGATCGCGTTATCGTCTTCGACTCGGGTCAATTGGTGGAAGACGGAACACACGAGACACTTTTGGCAGAGAACGGTATCTTCAAGGAATTGGTGTCGTAGAGCGATGTCTCGAAGACGGAATTAATTCCATCTGGGCGCCCGTTGCTCTAGTCTGGCAAGCGCGAATTTTGAGGTTTGCGACAATGCTGCTCAAGGATGAAGTTGGAATGCTGCAACGCGTTCCCTTGTTTTCTGGCATCGAGTTGACAAAGCTCAAATTGCTTGCGTTCACATCCGATCGCGTGAGCTACAGCGCCGGCCAGATCCTTTTCCGGCAGGGCGACGAGGGAGATGCCGCCTATGTCATCCTTTCCGGCAGGGCAGATATTCTGGTCGATTCCGACAGCGGACCGATAAAAGTTGCCGAAATGGTGCCAAATTCGATTGTTGGCGAGATCGCCATACTGTGCAACAGCTCCCGCACTGCCACCGTCAGAGCGGCAAGTCAGCTGGAAGCCTTAAGAATCAGCAAGGAACATTTCCTGAGGCTTATGAAGGAGTCGCCGGAAATGACCATTGAGATATTGCGGGTTCTTGCCGATCGCCTGAGCCATACCACCGCGGATCTGATCGACGCACGAAGCGCCAAATAGCGAATGACGTGCGGTCGATCCTCCCCGTCGTGATAGCTGGCCTCTTGAGGTCACTGGAGGAAACCAGTCTCGCCTCTTGTTTGGACGCAAATTCGGACGGAAAACTGGTTCACACTGTTCCTGGAATTGCTCTAGCAGCAGTTGTTTGGCTACGATGAGCGACGGGAACCGCGAAGGGACTACCATGGACGACGACGTTTTCCTGGTCAGGTTTTGGGGTGTGCGCGGCAGCATTCCGGTATCGGGGCCAGAATTCTCTCGCTATGGCGGCAACACAAGCTGCATTGAGTTGCGATGCGGTAAGCATACGCTTCTGTTCGACGCGGGCTCTGGCGTGCGGCCTGCCGGCGGGGCGCTTCGGACGTCGGGCGTGACCGATTTCGACCTGCTTTTCACCCATTGCCACTACGATCACATCATCGGGCTGCCGTTCTTCGCACCGATCTACGACCGGGGTGTCAAGGTTACGCTTTGGTCCGGGCATCTTGCAGGACGCATGACGACCCGGCAGATGGTCGATGAGTTCATGCGGCCGCCGTGGTTTCCGGTGAAACTGGATGTCTGCAAGGCAAGCCTCGACTGCCGCGATTTCGTGCCCGGAGACGTGCTTCGGCCGCGCGAAGGGGTGGTGGTCCGAACCGGCAGCCTTGTTCACCCAGGCGGCTGCATCGGCTACCGGGTTGAATGGGGCGGCCGCGTCGTGGCAGTGATCACAGACACTGAGCACGAGCCGGACAAACTCGATCGCACGGTGCTCGGCCTCATCGAAGACGCCGACCTCGTCATCTACGACTGCACCTACACCGAGGAGGAAATGGAACGACGCCGCGGTAACGGGCACTCTACATGGCAACAGGGCGTCAAACTCTGTGAGGCGGCCGGTGCGCGAGGGCTTGCGCTGTTTCACCACGATGCGACACGCACCGACGAGGAACTGGATGAGATCGAGAAACTGGCCAATGACAGGTTTGCCGGCGCTTTTGCCGCGCGGGATGGCCAGACGCTCGAATTTCCAGTCTCATTGCACAAAAAGCGCTGAGCTATTTTCCCTTGCCGGCGCTGCGCCCGATCAATGTCCTGATTGGAAGCCATGCGCAGGGGTCAGTCTGTGCAGTGACTGTGAACAGCCGTTCGAGGAAAAGCCAGGCCGATTCATCATGTACGAGATGGTGGGTGAGCAGGCCAACCGGTTCGTCGTCGAATGCATGTTGCAAGTGCGCGATGACAGCCTGGACCAATAAGCCATGATCGCGGCAGCCGCGCGTGCCATGCCAATCCATGATGTCGACATTGCTGTTGATGACCGCAAGTGAAGCCGGCTTCGGCGGCCCATAGACCGACAATGCCGCAAACCCTATCGATCCAAGGTCGGATACCAGGCCGGCGTCGATCCTGTTCCAGGGGGGCACCAGCATCGGAACAGTGCGCGCGCCGTGCAGGCCGGTTACGTGCGACAGCCCGCCAGCCAGTTCATCGAGCACCGTCTCGCGTGGCCGATGGGCGCCGAGTTCCTGCTTTTTCTGACCCTCGGGCGCATGATTTCGGTGCAGCCAGCCATGGATGGCGACCGTGGTTTGCGGCGCCTCGTCAAGCCGGGCGACAAGCTTCTCGTCGGTGAGGGCCGGAATGACGGCCAGAGTGACCGGAACCGCGAACTCGCCGGTGAGGTCGAGCAGCCGATCAAGCGAAGGTGTCGGATCCACGGCATCATCGTCACGCAGCCAGAACTCTGCCTTACGACCCGCCCGTTGCCGGCCCGCCAGTTCTTCCACCAAGGGCTGCCAGATCCGATCCGATGTCATGAAACGGAGACCTTCGGAAGAAGTTCGGCCAGACGCGCCGCTGCAACGCCGAGGGAACGTTCTTCGAGGATGAAACGTCGGGCTTCTGCGGCCATGATGGTTCTTTCGTCGTTACGGGCCAGAAGCCTTTCAATGGCAGAAGCGAACGCCGCCACATCGCTCGGCGGGGTGAGAAACCCGGTCTGGCCATCTCGCACGACTTCCGGCACGCCGGCGATGTCCTGAGCCACCACCGGCAGGCCGGCCGCCTGTGCTTCAAGATAGGCAACGCCATAGGCCTCGCCGAAACCCGGCCAGACGTAAATTCCTCCACCATAGAGGACATCCGGCACGGCGGCTGGCTCAATAGCGCCAAGCCATTCGATACGGTCGGCGGGCAAGCCGGCGAATTGCGCTTTGACCTCGTCACGGGCGGGCCCGTCGCCGACGACCGACATGGTCCAGGGCAGGTGGCCGATCACGCCGAGCGCTTGCGCCAGCATGCGATAGCTTTCGACTTTGTCGCCCGGGCGCATCATGGCAACGGTGACGAGGCGCGTCGGACAACCTCGTCCCGGCATTTCCCGGAATACCGATGTGTCGATAAAGGGCGACAGCATATCAAGAGCGACGTCGGGTATCGCATCAGCCAGTCCCTGACGATCCCTTTGCGTGAAGCAGATGTTCAGCGCCGCCTGTTCGACGGCTCCCACCACCAACGCTTGCGTATCGGCCCACAAACCGGCATTGCGCCGCATCGAATAGGAAGCTTCCGCTGTCACATATGGGATAGCAAAGGTCGACGCCAGCTCGGGCCCGATCAGGTCGGGCGCTTTATAATAGGGATGATAGCAGAACCATAGATCGGGCTTGCCGTCACGATCCCAAAGCCTGGTCAGCCGCGCGGCTTCCCCTCGGGCCTCTATCTTGAGCGCATCGAAACTTTTCGGCTCCGGTTCGCGTAGATAGAAGCGTAATTCGGATGCCAGTTCGACGCTGTGCCCTCCATGCTCCAGCGCCTTGATCAGCATGCGTGCCATCTGGCGGTCGCCGGAGGCAACGGGATGATTGGGCGACTTCAGCGGCGCGTAGAAGGCAATTCGCATCGCGCGACCCTATCATCGGAAAGCATGCGCAAGTCAATTTCGAACCATGATCGACTTCACCTTCAAGCAGTGGAATGTGCTATCTGATGCTCATGGAAACAGCTGCCGCGTCCGACCCGTTTGTCGCTTCTCTGCCGGTCTTCGCAAAGTTCGAAAGCGTTGCCGATATCGACAACTATCGGCCTCTCCCCGATGGCTGGGCGCTGGCCACCGCCGACATTGTCGGCTCGACCAAGGCGATCGAGGCTGGACGCTACAAAACTGTCAATATGGCTGGCGCCAGCGTCATTTCGGCGCTGCTCAATGCGCTGGGTCGGCAAGATCTGCCCTTTGTCTTCGGCGGCGACGGCGCACTCGTCGCGTTTCCCGGCTCGGCGCTGGAGATCACCCGCAACGCGCTGGCGGCTGTCCAGAGATGGGTGGCGGACGAACTGGACCTGACCTTGCGAGCCGCAATCGTGCCGATAAAGGATATTCGAGCCCAAGGCCTCGACGTTCGCGTGGCGAGATTCCAGGCCTCCGAAGCGGTCTTCTACGCCATGTTCGCCGGCGGTGGCGGCAGTTGGGCGGAAGCCGAGATGAAAGCGGGGCGCTACCGCATCGATCCTGCGCCGGCCGGCGCGCGGCCGGACCTGACCGGCCTCTCCTGCCGCTGGAACCCGATCGAAACCCGGCATGGCGAAATCGTCTCGATCATAGCCATACCGGGGGCGTCGCGCGACTTGCGCGGTTTTCAGTATCTGGCATCCGACATCATCGCCCTTGCCCGCAGGCAGGAACGCGATGGCCACCCAGTGCCGGTGAACGGGCCGGACTACAGTTTGCTGCCCGCCGGCCTGGATATCGAGGCGCGGGCCACGGCGCCGGCGGGACGGCGGTGGTTGTCGAAGGTGTGGATAGTGTTCCTGATGACGCTTACGGCCGTCACCGATAGATATGGCTGGACGATCGGCAGTTTCGATCCGAGAATCTACAAACGCGACGTGGCCAGCAATTCGGATTTCCGGAAATTCGATGACGGCTTGAAGATGACCATCGACGTTGACGCTGATGTGTTGCAACGGATCGAGAACCGGCTGAAACAGGCGGAAGAGGCGGGCATCTGCAACTATGGCCTACACCGCCAGAAATCGGCCTTGATGACATGCCTCGTCGCCTCGCCTCTGCAGCGCGATCACGTTCATTTCATAGATGGTGCCGCCGGCGGCTATGCGATGGCTGCCGCAAGCTTGAAGGCAAAGTTGCCGGTCTGATGACGGCTTGCGGGAATCCTTTTTCCGCAATATGCCTCGGCCATGGTTCCTGGGACCATGGTAAGCCGCGCCATGGGAACGGCCAGCCTATCCGAATTAACGGGGAAGCAGATTTTTGGACGCTTCACGATCGGCATATGACCGTCTGCTGAACCGTATCTCGACGCACGCCGCGCAAGTCGGCGTGATCGGATTGGGCTATGTCGGGTTGCCGCTGGCAATTGCGGTCGCACGCGCCGGCTTCCCGGTTTTCGGCTTCGACATCGAAGCCCAGAAAGTCGAGAGCCTGAACAGCGGCCAATCCTACATCGAGGCGGTGACGTCGACAGCCCTTGCAGACCACGTGGCGAGTGGACGGTTCCGCGCCACCGCGGATTTTGCCGAACTGTCCGTCTGCGATATCATCATCATTTGCGTTCCGACACCGCTGACGAAAAACCGTGAGCCGGACCTCTCCTTTGTCAGGAACACGACTGGCACCATCGCAAAGCATCTGCGTCTCGGCCACCTCATCGTGCTGGAATCTACTACCTATCCCGGCACCACCGACGACGTGATCAAGCCCATGCTGGAAGAAACCGGCTTGCAGTCGAGGATAGACTTCTTCCTCGGCTTCTCGCCCGAACGCGAGGATCCCGGCAACCGCAGCTTTGAAGTCGCGACGATCCCGAAGGTCGTGGCAGGTGACGGCGTTGAAGCGGCGACGCTCGTGCAGGCTTTCTACCAAGGCGTGGTCAAAACCGTCGTTCCGGTTTCCACCACGGCGACCGCCGAGGCAGTCAAGCTGACGGAAAACATCTTCCGTTCGGTCAACATAGCCCTCGTCAACGAATTGAAGGTCGTGCTCGGCGCGATGGGCATCGACATCTGGGAGGTGATCGAGGCGGCCAAGAGCAAGCCCTTCGGCTACATGCCTTTCTATCCTGGCCCCGGATTGGGCGGGCACTGCGTTCCGATCGATCCCTTCTACCTGACGTGGAAGGCGCGCGAATACGAACTGCCGACCCGCTTCATCGAGCTGGCGGCAGAGATCAACACTGCTATGCCGCGTCATGTGGTCGATGAACTGGCGAAAGCGCTGGACCGGCGCTGCGGCAAGGCGCTCAGCCGCTCGCGCATTCTCATCATCGGGCTCGCCTATAAGAAGAATGTGCCCGACATACGCGAAAGCCCCTCATTGCGGCTCATTGAACTCATCGAGGAATGGGGCGGCAAGGCGGAATTCCACGATCCGCATGTTCCCGAGATCCCGACCACAAGGGAGCATATGGCGATCAAGGGGCGCCGCTCGGTCGAATTGACCGAGGCGGCCTTGAAGGATTTCGATGCTGTCGTCGTTGCAACCGACCATGACGCGATCGACTATCAGACAATCGCTGATCACGCCCTTCTGATCGTCGACACACGCAATGTTTTTGGCCGTCTCGGGCTCGTCCGAGAGACGGTGGTGAAGGCCTGACTGCGCCCCAGCCGGCGAATTTTCTGGGCGATGTCAGGATCGTGATTGCACTCCGCCCGCAGCTTCGCCACATAACGCCACAAGACATGAATGCAGTTAAGCCTGTTCCTTGGTTGCAAGGACGGTCATTCGGGAAATTCTTTCGCCGTTCTGCCGCCGAAGCCGGCCTCGTTGACTTTGGGGTATCTTTGGGTCGCTGGCGGACTGTGTTATGGCGGATCGAAGGATAATGGCTCCGTCTTCGACGGGTTTCGAGGTGGTATGAGTACGGCGCAAGCAGAAATTTCCACAATTCTCATGGATAAGGTTGCCGATTGGCTGACTCAGTCGGCGCTGGCGGGCAACGAGCTGGAAACATTGGTAAAGGGGTTTTGCGAACGGCTGGCTGCTGCCGGCCTGCCGCTGAAGCGGGTGCATTTGAGCTTTTCGATGCTTCATCCGCTCTATGACGCGCTTGGCTTCACCTGGGTTCGCGGCCAAGGCATGGAAGTGGAAGGCTTCCGCAAAAAGGACGGTGTCCATTCTGACAGATTCCTGACCAGCCCATACTACCATCTGCTCAGCAACAAGCTCGACCATCTGCGGCGTCGGCTCGACCCGTCGGTCCCGTCGGAATTTCCTGTTTTCGATGAACTCAGGCTTATGGGCGTGACCGATTACATTGCTTTCGTCCATCCTTTTAACGGCAATACCAGTCAGGGCATGATCGGGTCCTGGTCTACCGACAGTGCTTCAGGTTTCACCGACAGCATGATTTCGGCGCTGCTGCGTATCCAAAACCATCTCGCCATCGCAACCAAAATGGCGGTGCTCACCAAGCTGGCCGACAACATGATGACCACTTATCTAGGCGGCGACGCCGGCAGACGCGTGCTGGACGGCCAGATCAAGCGCGGCGAGGGCGACACAATCCGAGCCGCGCTGGTCATGGCCGATATGCGCGGGTCGACAAGGCTTGCCGAAACTTCCGGCCGCGAAATCTACATCGATACTCTGAACCAGTTTTTCGATGCCATTGCTGCACCTTTCAATCGCAAAGGCGGGCAGATCATGAGTTTCATAGGGGATGGCTTCATTGCCGTCTACCCTTGCGAAAGGCATCGCTCGCAGTCCGAGATCGCCTGCCAGTCTGCTCTGGCGGCAGCGCACAAAGCCACTGCGCGCATGATCGATCTCAATCTGCGAAGGAAGGAACAGGGGTTGGCCGACATAAAATTTGGCATCGGCCTGCATGTCGGCAACGTGATGTTCGGCAATGTCGGACTTACCGACCGGCTCACATTCTCTGTCTTCGGCTCGGCAGTAAACGAGGTCCAGCGCCTCCAGACCCTGACCAAGAAATATCCGCACTGCGTTCTCGCCAGCAAAGACTTCGCCGGCTATTGCGGCGCCAACAGCTGGCTAACGCTCGGCAACGAGGAACTGGCGGGGGTCAAGCAGAAGCTGACGGTGCTTTCACCCGATCTGTCGGGCGCTCTCGCACTCGATGAAGACCGTGCGCTGGAGCCGACTTACGACCGGAGATCGGAGGCCGAGCAGGTCATGCTGCTTCATCGCGATGCCGCTCGGCTGTCGGCGGGCGACCCGAGGAAGCTCCAGTAGCTCGCCCCAATCTGATCCGAACACCTTTGGTAACCAGTCCGGTCGCCGGATTCGCCACTGGCGACCGTTTCGAATCCAAGTTGCTCTAGGCTGGTAATGCGCTAGTCTCGCTTTCTGGGCCTGCCGCTCGGCAGGCCGCCAGGGTGGGGCTGGTGTGAGAATGAATTCGGGTGTTGATCTACTGCGGGTCGAAGATGTTGGCATCTCTTTTGCCATTGTCGGGGGACCGTTGCATGCCGTCAGGCGTGCAAATCTTCGCGTCCTGCCCGGCAAGGTTACCGCGCTTGTGGGCGAGTCCGGTTCCGGAAAATCGGTTCTTAGCCAGGCAGTGATGGGCATTTTGCCGAACACAGCCCATGTTCGTGGCCGTATCCTTTTTTCCGATCCTGAAAAGCCTGGCACGACGCAGGATATCCTGCAGATGCCGCGTGATGGACCCGAAATCCGGGCGTTGAGAGGCAGCCGCATCGGCAAGATTTTTCAGGAGCCGATGATATCGCTGTCGCCGCTGCACACGATCGGCAACCAGGTCAGCGAATCCCTGCAGATTCATACGCCCCTGCCTCGGGCAGAGCGCAAGGCGCGGACCGAGGAAATGCTCAGCCTTGTCGGCTTTCCCAATCCCAAGCGCGCCTATGACATGTATCCGTTTGAACTTTCGGGAGGACTGCGTCAGCGCGCCATGATCGCCATGGCGCTTATCTGCCGGCCCGCCCTGTTGATCGCCGACGAGCCGACGACGGCGTTGGACGTCACCATCCAGGCGCAAATCCTGCAATTGCTGCGCGGGCTTCAGAGCAAGCTGAACATGGCGATGCTGCTGATCACGCACGACCTCGGCGTGGTCGCCAATGTCGCCGACGAGGTTGTGGTTATCTACCATGGCGAGATCATGGAAGCGGGACCTGTCGAGGCGATATTCCGCCGGCCAGGTCACCCTTACCTGAGGGGCCTGATGGCAGCCGTTCCGCATTTCGATCTAAAGCCTGGTGAAAGGCTAAAGGCGCTCCGCGAGGTGCCTGTGAATGTCGGGAACCTGCTCGGCAAACAGACGGCGCCGGCATCGAAGGGGCCGGACGACATCCTGCTATCGGTCAGGGATCTGGAAAAGACCTTCACCATCCGCAAGTCCGGATGGTTCGGCGGGGATCATCAAACCTCTGTTCGCGCCGTAGACGGCGTGAGCTTCGATATCAGGCGGGGTGAGTGCCTGGGTCTGGTCGGCGAAAGCGGCTCCGGCAAAACCACCGTCAGCAAGATCCTCATGCGGGCTGTCACCCCTAGCGGCGGCTCTGTGATCTTCAACGGCCGCGATGGACCGATCGACGTCTTGGAAGGCAAGGGAGACGCCCTGCGCCTGCTGCGCGCGAAAATCCAGATGGTCTTCCAGGATCCGGTTTCGTCGCTTTCACCTCGCATGACGGTGGAGAACATCTTGAGCGAGCCGTTGGAAATCCATCAACGGGGCAATGCCGCATCCCGACTAGCCACGGTCAAGAGCCTTATGCAGGCAATCGGGCTCGATCCGCGCTTCATCAAGCGTTATCCGCACAGTTTCTCCGGCGGGCAGCGTCAGCGTATCGGCATCGCGCGCGCGTTGGCGCTGGGGCCTGAACTCCTGATCTGCGACGAGCCGGTTTCGGCGCTCGATGTCTCTGTCCAGGCGCAGATCCTGAACCTCTTGAAGGACCTGCAGAAGGAACTGGGCCTGACCTATCTATTCATATCCCACAACCTGGCGGTGGTGGACTACATGGCAGACCGCATCGCCGTGATGTGCGGCGGGCGTATCGTCGAGCTTGCCCCGCGCGAAATTCTGCTTAGAAAACCGGTCCACCCCTACACGCGCTCACTGGTCGCCGCAGTACCTTTTCCCGATCTCGACAGGCCGATGGATTTCAAGACGTTGAAGCTCAGCGGCGCTTCCGACACCAGCGCATGGGGACCGCAATTCCGCGACGAGGGCGACGAGGATATGCTGTCGCCGCTCGATCTTGGCGGCGGCCACCTCGTGCTGGCCCGACGTTCGGCCGATGTCAGCGAGCTACGCCCTTGATCAGCCGGCGCACCGTCCTTGGACTCATGACTTCGGCATTTCTGCCGGGCACGTTGCACGCGGGCGATCTGGAGCCGGAATTTTTTCTGCCGCAGCTGAAGGCCAGGGCGCTACCGGGACTCACTGAGCGCCTGCCCAAGAGCCCGCGCGTGTTGAATCTCGCTGCGATGGGCCGGCAGCCCGGCCAATATGGCGGCACGCTGCGCACGATCATCGGCAGCCAGAAAGATATCCGGATGATGACCATCTATGGGTATGCTCGCCTGGTCGGCTATAACGAAAAGCTTAACATGCAACCCGACATTCTCGAAAGTTTCGACGTAGCGCATGATCGCGTCTTCACTTTCAAGATGCGGGAAGGACATAAATGGTCTGACGGCAGCTTGTTGACGCCGGAGGACTTTCGCTATTGCTGGGAAGATGTCTGGCTGAACGATGAGCTTTCGCAAGGCGGCCTTGCCCCGGGCCTGCTGGCGGATGGCAAGCCGCCACATTTCGAGATCGTCGACCCGTTGACGGTTCGCTACAGTTGGGAGGCGCCAAATCCCGACTTCCTGCCCAAGCTCGCTGCTGCCTCGCCGCTATCGCTTGTCCTGCCGGCCGCCTATCTCAAGCAGTTCCACAAGAAATACCAGGATCCATTCCGGCTCGCCGGCCTCATGACGGAGAACCGGGTCCAGAAATGGACGCTCCTGCATATCCGCATGTCGCGGCAGTATCGCCCGGAGAACCCGGATCTGCCGACGCTCGATCCCTGGCAGAACCGGACCAAGCCGCCGGCTGAGCAGTTCATCTTCGAGCGAAACCCGTTCTTTCATCGGACAGACGAGAATGGCCGGCAACTGCCCTATGTTGACCGGATTGTCATGAACGTCAGCTCGTCGGCGATCATTTCCGCCAAGACCGGTGCGGGTGAGAGCGACCTGCAAGCCATGGGAATTGACTTCGCCGATTACTCCTTCCTGAAGGATACGGAGAAGCGCTACCCGGTGAAGATGCATCTCTGGAAACGCACACAGGGTTCGCGGCTGGCGCTGCTGCCCAATCTGAATTGTGCCGATCAGGTGTGGCGTGGCCTTTTTCGTGACGTGCGCGTGCGCCGCGCACTGTCGCTCGCTGTGGACAGGCGCGAGATCAATCTGGCCGTGTTCTACGGATTGGCGCAGGAAAGTGCAGACACGGTCCTGCCGGAGAGCCCGCTCTACCGGCCGGAATTCGCGAAGGCCTGGGTCGCCCATGATCCCGACCAGGCCAACGCCCTGCTCGACGAGGTCGGGCTTCAGGCGCGCGACGATGATGGCCTGCGGATACTTCCCGATGGACGCCCGGCGCAGATCATAGTGGAAACGGCCGGCGAAAGCACGTTGGAAACCGACGCGCTCGAACTCATCACCGATCACTGGCGCCAGATAGGCATCGCCCTGTTCGTACGGACTTCTCAGCGCGACATCTTCCGCAGCCGCGCGCTTGGCGGCCAGATCATGATGTCGATGTGGTCGGGCATCGACAATGGCGTGCCGACCCCCGACATGAACCCGTACCAGTTGGCCCCCACCATCGACGACCAGCTGCAATGGCCGCTCTGGGGTGCTTACTATCTGTCCCATGGCAAGATGGGTGAGGCGCCCGATCTTCCTGAAGTGGTCGAGTTGGTGGCTTTACTCAAGCGCTGGAACGCATCGACTGATGCCGCGGAGCGCGCCGAAATCTGGAATTCAATGCTGTCGATCTACACCGATCAGGTGTTTTCGATCGGCACGGTGAACGGAACACATCAGCCGGTTCTGGCGTCCTCACGACTGCGCAATCTGCCTGACAAGGCGCTCTACGGCTATGACCCGACTGCCTATTTCGGTGTCTACATGCCGGATACATTCTGGCTTGGAGAGTCCTGAGCGTGTTTCGATATATTGTCTGGCGCATCGCTGTGATGGTTCCAACGCTGCTGATCATATCGGCGCTGGTGTTCACGATCATCGAACTTCCCCCAGGCGACTATTTCGACAGCTATGTCTCCGAGCTTCGGGCTCAGGGCGAAGCGGTGGATTCCGATCGCATCCAAATGATGAGGAAGGAATATGGTTTCGACCAGCCGCCGGTCATTCGCTACTTCTACTGGGTCGGCGGGATGCTGCATGGCGATTTCGGCTATTCCTTCGAGTATGAGCTGCCGGTTCGCGACGTCGTCGGGGACCGAATGTGGCTGACCGTGCTGGTTTCCTTCGTCACGATCATATTCACCTGGCTCATCGCCTTTCCGATCGGCATGTACTCCGCCACGCATCAATACAGTTGGGGCGACTACGGCCTTACTCTCTTCGGTCTTCTCGGCCTTGCCATTCCGAATTTCATGCTGGCGCTGATCCTGATGTATTTCGCCAATATCTGGTTCGGCACCTCCATCGGCCATCTCATGGACCCGCAATATCTCAGTGAGCCGATGAGCTGGGCCAAGGCGAAGTCGATCCTCGCCCATCTCTGGATCCCGGTCTTGATCATCGGCACCGGCGGCACGGCAAGCATGATCCGGCGGCTGCGCGCCAATCTGCTCGATGAGCTTCACAAGCAATACGTCGTGACCGCGCGCGCCAAAGGCCTTCATCCCTTCAGGGCGCTCGTCAAATATCCGCTGCGCATGGCGCTCAATTTCTTCATTTCCGACATCGGCTCTATCCTGCCGGCCATCATCTCCGGTGCCGAAATCACCGCGATAGTGCTGTCTTTGGAAACGACCGGGCCGATGCTGATCAGAGCGCTGCAAAGCCAGGATATGTATCTGGCAGGGTCGTTCCTGATGTTCCTCGCCTTCCTGACGGTCATCGGTGTCCTGATTTCCGACTTGGCGCTCGCGCTCCTTGATCCGCGAATTCGTTTGCAGGGCGGCAGCACAAAATGAACACGCAATCGCCGCTGCCCGCTCCGGGTGCCCCACTGCAACACTATGTTTCCATCGCTCCCTTTGATCTGCAATCGGTCGAGGCGATGACGGCGGAGCAGTCGAAGGTCTTTCAGGCGTCGCAGTTGCGCCTGATGTGGTGGAAATTCCGACGGCACCGGCTCGCCCTTGTATCCGGCATATTCCTGGCAGCGCTCTATTTCGGGATACTGATCTGCGAGTTCCTGGCGCCCTACAATCTGCACACGCGCAACATGGACTACATCTATTCGCCGCCGCAGCGGGTGCACCTGTTCCACAACGGCCAACTCGTCGGGCCGTTCGTCTATGGCCGCCAGATGACGCTGGACATGGATACGCTCAAGCGGAACTACATCGAGAAGCCGGATGATGTTCAGCGGATCCGTTTCTTCTGCAAGGGCGACAGTTACCGGTTCTGGGGCCTGATCGAAGGTGACAGGCATTTTGTCTGCCCTGCTGAAAACGGCCAGCTCTTTCTGGCCGGCACTGACAGGCTGGGGCGCGATGTGCTCTCGCGCATCATCTATGGCGCACGTATTTCACTGACAATCGGCCTTGTCGGCATCAGTTTCAGCTTCCTGCTCGGCATTGTCATCGGTGGACTGGCCGGCTATCACGGCGGTATCTTCGACCTTATCGTTCAACGGATAATCGAAGTTCTGCAATCGATCCCCAGTATTCCGCTATGGCTGGCTCTGGCGGCGATCATGCCGATAACCTGGAGTCCGATCCTGATCTATTTCGGCATCACCGTCATCCTCGGGCTGCTCCACTGGACCGGACTGGCGCGGGCCGTGCGTTCAAAGCTTCTGGCCTTGCGCGAGGAGGATTACGTTCTGGCAGCGCAATTGATGGGTGCCAACAGCAGCCGCATTATCCGGCGGCACCTCATTCCCGGCTTCATGTCGCATCTGATCGCGACGGCGACGATCTCCATACCCGGCATGATCCTGGGCGAGACGGCGCTGAGCTTCCTCGGGCTCGGCCTGAGGCCACCGACAACCAGCTGGGGCATCCTGCTAACCGAGGCGCGTAGCGTTAGCGTCATCGCGTTCTATCCATGGCTGCTTTTGCCGATGCTCCCCGTCATTCTCGTCATCTTGGCGTTCAACTTCCTCGGCGACGGCTTGCGGGACGCCGCAGACCCATACAAATGACATCGCTATTCCGGCGCGCCGGGCCGTCAACTCCACCGGTACGATCCTCGTCGGCAGCCTGTTCGGTTGTTGCAGTGTTCATCGTTGGCCTCTATATGCGACGAGGCTCGATCGGGGTTTTATCGCGGGCATTGCCGATCTCTTGAGCTGGTTCAGGACACGCAAACGCATATGAGTCGCCTTGAGAGTTTCATCCGCAGGATGACCGCACAGCGCGACATTCTCGATCAAGTCTGCGCGGAGGTAGCGAAGATCGAGGGCCCCGTGATCGAGCTCGGCCTCGGCAATGGACGGACGTTCCACCATCTGCGCGAGCGCCTGCCCGGGCGCCGGATCGTGGCGTTCGACCGCGCACTCGCCGCCCATTCCAGCTCAATTCCCGAAGCTGAAAACCTCGTGCTCGGCGAAATACGCGAGACGGCGAGCAGGTTCATTGGCATCGACGCCGCTCTTGTTCATGCTGACCTTGGCACCGGCTATGAAGATCGCGATGCAGTGACTTCTACCTGGCTTCCCGATCTGACCGCGCGCCTGCTTCGCGTCGGCGGCATCGCGGTCAGCGGCACGCCGCTCGATCACCCACAGTTGCAACGCCTCCCGCCGCCCCCTTCGGTACCCGCCGATCGTTATTTTATCGCTAGACGCGTGTGAGGGGCGGAGACGACGCCAGGGCCCTAATCTTCAGGGGATCGTATATACTGCTATCTCTCGCTCGATGCCGCGCAGCGAAACCTCGTGGGGCACGGGCGTCAGCGCGTTCCTGCGCAACAGTTCGGCGGTGAGATTGTCGTCGACCACCGCACGGGTGGCGAAAATCGCCTGTGCGTTGGCCAGGTTCTGGACCCGTGAAGCAATGTTGACCGTCTGGCCGAAATAGTCCTGTCGCTCGTTCATGGACACGGCGATGCAGGGGCCGGCATGGACTCCGATCTTGAGCAGCAGATCCTCGCGCCCGCTCTGCTCGTTGAGCGCACGCATGGCATCGCGCATCCTGAGGGCCGCGGCAATCGCACGATCAGGCGTCGCGAAGGTCGCCATCACAGCATCACCGATCGTCTTCACCACCGCGCCTGCCTCCGCGGCGACGATCTCGTTCAGAACCTGGAAATGCGCGCGCACGAGATCGAAGGCGGAAAGGTCCCCCACCCGCTCGTAAAGCGCGGTCGATCCGCGCAGGTCGGTGAACAGGAAGGTCAGGCTGGTGATCTTCAGGCGCTGGTTGATGTCGAGCGTATCCGTGCGATAGAGATCGCGAAACGTCTGGTTGGTGAGCAGGCGCTTGGCGGTGAGAAAGGGCCGGCGTTTGCCCAGCAAATCATGCAATGCCTGGCCGGCGATGAAGACCGTCGGCAGCACGCGGGTGTCGGTCCTGTTTTCCAGCGAAATGCGCAACGGGCCGGGCTGCATCTCCAGAGTCTGGTTTTGGACATGGTCGCGGTCGAAGACCAAAGAGAGGCTTCGGCGCTCCTTTGTTGGTTCGCCCTTCACGTCGATGAACTGCGCTGAATGGGTGACCGGCTCGAAGACGATGATGAATTCGGACGGAAGCTGTATGGGCAGAACCGCCTTTTCACCGGGAGCAAGTTCGATATCCTCCAGCGAGAACGCTTCGATCGTCTTCGCGAAATCCTCTTCCGGCAGATCAACGCCGGACGCCCAGTAGATCTGGCTGAAATATTCCACCATCGGCAGTTCGTGTGGATTGTGGGCGGCAATCCTGCGCACGCGGGGACTGACGGTGAATGTCACCTCGACCATCTCGTCGAGGGTCGGCGAATAACCCTCGGAGCACAGCGCGCAGGTGTATTCGTCCTTCTGCAGGGTTTTCAGCGTGGCGTTGGTGTCGAGCACGCCGCCACAGCCGGGGCACAGAACATTCCAGGAAATGTCGAAGATGCCCACCCGCGCCGCGTGGAGAAAGGCGCCTATGGTCCGCTCCTCGTCGAGGCCATGCTTGCTGGCGAAGGCTGGCGCATTGATGCGGCAAAGTTCGCGGTCCTTGCCCTCCGCGATGGTTCGCTTGACCGCGTCGATTGCCAGTGGATCGACATCGGTCGATTGCCGCAGAAGCGAGAACAGATCCTGAGCTTCGTTCATCGTGCAGGCTCCGGAAAATGCGCCCCCGGGGTGTGTTGACCGGACCGGTCTTTGGTCCAAGTGCTCAATCTTACTTCGAAACGGACCGTACGGCTATCTAATGGATAAGCCCTGGTGGCAGTTCAATTCCCATTCGGCGGATTTTCATCGGCGGCAAGCGGCACTATGGTGGTTCACGGGCATTCATCTTTGGGGCTTTCTCCCATGCCGACATCCAACAACCCGCCATTTCCCGCGGCCCTGCGCCTGTTCTCCGCAGCCGTCATCATCGTCCTGATCGTAGGCGCAGGCCTGTTTTTTGCGCCTGTGCTGGTCAAGCCGCGCTGGCCTTGGGCCGTCACGCCGTTCAATGCCCGCTTTCTCGGCGGCTTCTACACCGCCGAAATGGTCGTGATGGCGGCGCTGCTGTTCTGGAATCGCTGGTCGCCCGGCAGGCTCGTGCTCGTCATGGCCTTCATCTTCACCGTCGTCGTCTCGGTGGCTTCGTTCATCAATCTCGGCTATTTCAACTTCGAGCGCAAAGCGCCCTGGCTCTGGTTTTTGGTCTATCTTGCTTCGGTCGCGGTATCCGGGCTGTTCCTGTGGCGGGCAAGAGCCCGTCCTTCTGCAAAAGGCGCGATCTTAAACTCCGCATGGCGCGGCTACATGCGGGTGGAATCGGCGGTCCTCGGGCTCTATGGCGTCGGCCTGTTGCTGTTTCCCCTGACGTTCAACAGCATCTGGCCATGGCCGGTCGATGCCTTCCACGCTCAGGTCTACAGCGCCATCTTCCTCGCCGGTGCGGGCGGCACATATCTCGTCTGGAAAAGCGCGCCGCGCGAGGAACTGTTGGTGCTCGGCTTGGCGCAGTTTCTGGTTGGCCTGCTTGCCATCCTTGGCCTCGTCATCACCGACTCTGCGGTGCATCGGACCGACTGGACGGCGACCGGGACATTGTTCTGGCTCGCCCTTTTCGGCTGGATCGGGATCAGCGGCGCCTTCAAACTCTACGCCGCCTCCCGGCATTTTGGCTCGCAATCGGCATCATAGGTTGCAGAGAAGGCTGGATTTCCAGATGACGTCCGGTGCATCGTGCCGGGCCGATTGCCTTCGCCGGGAACGCCATGACCAGTACGACCTCGCCATCTTCCGACAAAATCCAGCCGCAGCTCCGATCCGTCCGGCCAAGCGATGCGGAGGCGCTTTGCGCTATCTTCAACATGCCGGGCTTCCGCTGGGGCACACTCAGGATGCCCTTCGAGATGGTCGAGCAGGTGGAGCGGCGCATCGCCAAGTCCGGCCAGGAAACCACCTGGATCGTTGCGGAGTTGGACGGCAAGGTCGTCGGCCATGGCAGCCTGGTCGTGCAGGGTTCGCCGCGCCGTTCGCATATCGGCGAGATCAATATCGGCCTTGACGATGCCTTTATCGGCAAGGGCATCGGCTCTGCCATACTTGGCGCGTTGCTCGACGTGGCCGACAACTGGCGGGCCCTGAAGCGGGTCGAGTTGACCGTCTATGCCGACAACGAACCAGCCATCCGCCTCTACAAAGGCCACGGCTTCGAGGTCGAAGGCCGGCATGTGAAGGCCGGTTTTACCGACGGGCAGTACCACGACCTCCTGAGCATGGCACGGCTGCGGTTCTGATGACCGCCGTCTTTGATCCAACCCCTACGCCTCCGGCAGAAATTCTGGCTGTGCTGTCGCTGCTCTGCCCGGAAGTCGTGCGTGACATCGAGCAGAACTGGAATGCACCGGTTTCCGATTACGCCCGCCATCTGTGGCGGCCGGTGGCAGGGCCTGCATCGGCCCCGACGATCGCTGCCCGCTCGATCCTGCGCGAAGTCCTGCATCAGCGCCTTGGCGTGATCATGCAGCCTGAAGAGATCGGCAAGGCCCTCGAAGAGTTCGAGGACAGACCGGTGATTCAGTCCGGCCTGCATTGCCTGCTTCTGATGGACAGGATCACCTTCGATGCCCTCCTGCTTGCCTGGC
The DNA here is from genome assembly GCF_040318715.1 of Mesorhizobium sp. M1050. NCBI lineage: Bacteria > Pseudomonadati > Pseudomonadota > Alphaproteobacteria > Hyphomicrobiales > Phyllobacteriaceae > Mesorhizobium > Mesorhizobium sp. M1050. The sequence continues at coordinate 163,205 of NZ_JAMYMV010000003.1, forward strand.
TCGGCGCGGTCGAAAACGGGCTGTCGGCCTTCTTCGGTTTCATGGGAACGACGATGACCATGGAGACAATTGGCCGGGAGGGGCCGGGATGGCTCGACGTCGGCGACGACAAGGTCAACCTGTTTGGCATGGGACGCCACAAACTGTGCCGCAAAAGCGCCTGCGTGGCCGGTCCCGTCTCCCTCAACAAGCGCGCGCTCGAGGCAGTGGGCGATGAAACGGATGCCAGCCGCTGGCTGGGCACATTGCTTGCCAGCCAGGACAAGGTGTTTGGAACCGCCGCAGACGCGCTGACAGCCCTCAACGAGGATCTGGTCGCCGATTGGGATCGTTCCGGCATGGCCCTGCCGGTTTTCATCGATGATCGGCTCGCCGCTTCTGCCATGGCGCGGCATCTAGAAAATGACGGCAGCCTTCTTTCCAGGCTGCTCATTGAGCCCGCAAGGCGCCAGCGTCTCGAACGTGCCTTGCAAGAGGCCGAATCGAGCCCGTTTGGCAGATTCCTGCCTAATGCCACGGCCTATTTCTGGGGCATCCGCGAGGAGCGCGTGCGCAAGCTCGTCCTCGATAACGGGCGTCTGATCGAGCCTGACAGGCCGCATGGTCTTTCCATCCCGTTCGAGCGGCCGCACCTCAGGCAGGCGCTGTTGGACGGCGTGCTGCTGCCAAACTTGTTCCTGACGTTCCTCGTCCTTGCCATATTGCCGCGCGTCCGGGTTGTGGGCGGCCTGAGACAGATTGGCTATGTAGCGCTTTTCCACTCGATTCTGCTGGCTGCGCTGGACGAAAACGCGCCGGAAGAGCGCGATTTGGCTACGGAGCTGCAGGTCCGGGAAAATGCCTGGGGCATGCGGGTCATCGACGAAAAGATTTCGGTCCGCGAGCAGCTTGCCGGCCTGCCGGAAGGGGCGCTCTTCCCGGACCTGCTCCGGCAATACCGATCGCGCACATTTGCTGAGACGACCGGCGACCTGAGATTGGTTCGCGAAAACGCCCGATGGCGCAAGATCGGCCAAGCAGTGATCAAGGGGACCTGAGCCTCACTTAAGGCCTCCTTCCAGATTGGTGCACAACGGCAAGCGACGGCGACTATCGGTGAGCGACCGACCGCTTCATTCGAGCACCGCCTCGACAATGGCAACAAAGTCATCAAGCGAGCGATCCCCGCGAATCTCGATGCGTGGAAGGTCGATGGGATCGCAATCGAGATCCGCCGGCCCATGTCTACCGCCGAAGCCGATCCGATAACCGCACTCCTTGGCAAGCTGTCCAAGCCGTCGGTCGGTGACGGAGAATGGTGCCGCGAACGCCGTGGTTGGCCGACCGGTCCACCGTTCGATGAACATACGAGAGCGCAGGAGCTCGGCGGCCAGGTCACAGCTTGACAGGCCATCGATCGCGCGATGCGTCGCCAGATGGCTTCCGAAAAACGCACCTTCGGCCGAGAGGCGTCGCACCGTCGCGGCGTCCATAAGCCGCGTCGGCGGACCGATATCGGCGTCCCACTTTGCACTTTCGCCCACCAGATCCGTCACCAGGAAAACTTCCGCGGTCAGGTCGTTGGCGCGCAAGATCGGCCAGGCATGGTCGGCAAAGTTCTGGAAGCCGTCGTCGAAGGTGATGAGCACCGGGCGGCCAACGAAAGGGTGACGGTTGGCGATGGACTGTTCCAACTGCTCGGACCCAATCGCGTGAAAGCCATTTGCGCGCAGCCACGCCATCTGGCTGGCGAATGCTGCGGGCGTGAGCCGAAAACGGGCGAGCGCGGCCGGGCCATCATCGGCGACGCTGTGATACATCAGGACAGGGACACGCTGCCGCCGCTCGCTACGGGCGACGTCGCGGCGCAAGGCCCGCGCCCCCCCCCAGACGATATTTCGCGCGACGCCGATTTCGATGGGCGCGCGGATTGGCACATGATCGATCACCGGTTCCGTCGCCACATCGTCCGGCGACAGGCGGCGGAAGCGGTCTATGCGGTAGAGCTCGGTCTGGATCGATTGCTCAAGGACGAGGCCTTCGGTCGCCGCCAGCGTCTCCGAGATCGCTTGCGCACCGAATGTGTTCCAGTCGAAGCCCGTCCTTTCAACATTGTCACGCAGCACGAATGCGTGTGCGCTGATGAAACTGCCGCCAGGCGCCAACGCCCCAGTGAATTTTTTGGCGATGCGCTGCAACTCGGTGAGATCATCCAGGTAGTAGAGCACCTCCGAACAGAAGATCAGATCCATCTCATCCGGCAGCGCGTCGGCGGAGAAATCCAGTACACCGAATTCAATGTTCGGCTGATTGCTGCATCGCGCACGGGCCCGCTCGATGGCTATGGCGGAGATGTCAGTTGCAGTCAGATGGCCCACACGCGGCGCCAGCTGCCGTGTGAAGTGGCCCTCCGCGCAGGCCAGCTCAAGCGCCCGTCCGATGGGACCAGCAGGCAGGATTTCGAGCTGCCGCTGATATTTTTCCTGCTCATAGAGCGAGCCGTACTTCCACGGGTCCTCGGTCGCGAAATAGCTGTTCCAGAACGCCGTGCGATCACGCCTGTCCGCGGTCCGTGCTCGGCGCGGCGTTGCAGGAGGTGGTGCAGGTTCGGCGCTTGATCGAACCAGCTCCCGCGCTTCAGCGGCCAATTGGGCGAGTTTGCCGAAGTGGCTGTCCGGATCGAGCCGACGTTCGCCTGCGGACAACAATGCCTCGGCTGCAAGCGCGTTTGACGTGTCGGCACCAGCGCCCTTTTGTCGTACAGGCGATCGTCTCGAAAGCCTTGCGGCACTGTCTACAATCCGCTCAGGGGGCACGATATCCAGGATCAATCCAATCCAATGATCCCCGGTCACTGTCCCGAGTACGCCGAACTGCACGACAGCCTCGATCTGGCCATCGATCATCAGATAGGCGTAGATTTGATCGATACCTTCCGGAAGGTCGATCGAGGTCGGATTTCGAGCGTCGACACGAATTCCGAGTGTCCGCGCCAGTCTGCGCGGCGCGGCAAGATCGTCGACGTCGAGAAGCATTTGCTCAAGGTGATACTGGACGCGGCGAGCGGCGCCGGGATTGTCCCAGACCTTGCCGAGTTCGATGATCAACTCGGTGAGGGAGCCGCCGAACCTGTCCCAACTGGCAGCCAATTGCGCTGGCACCGAAAGGCTTCCAACCATAAGGCCATCGAAGACCACCGTGGCGATCTCACGCGCCCACTTACGTCCTGCCGGGAGCGCGCGCAGGGACTGCGGGTTGATCGAGTGCCAGCCGCGGCCGCAATCCGACGCGGCGTTCCACAACGCGAACCACGCGAGTGCTTCGGAAGCGGTGCTGCCGTTCGCCGAGATCGCTCCATTGGCGTGTGCCGGTGCTGGGTGTTTGACCCTGGGATCAGCAGAAAAGCCGCGGGCGATCACGATTTCCGCATCTAGCATCATCTGTGTCGAATTGCGGGAGAGCGCGTTGGGGCTGATCCGACAGTAAGCGAGCGGCTCGTCGACCCTCACCCAATTTTTGCCTAGACGTGCGAGGCGCTGCCACAGATCCCAGTCCTCGCAGGTGCGCAGCGACACATCGAAACCGCCCAACTCGACAATTGCCTCCCGATCGACCAGAAGCGCGTGAGTGCGAATGGCACACCGGCGGGCGAATGTTTCGAAGGGCTGGATCGCAACCTCCGTTGAAATGCTCGAAGGAGTGAGTTCGCCATCGGGCATCACGCGCCGAGAACCGCAATAGGCGGCCACTGCATCGGGCGCGGTTTTCAGTGCGGCCAGCATTTTTGCAAGGAAGCTGGCATCCACCCAATCGTCAGCATCCAGAAACATGAGCCAGTGGCCGCGCGCTCTCGAAATCCCGCTGTTGCGCGCGCCGGCGGCGCTATACGCGCAAGACCTCAACGTCCGAAATCGGGCATCGTGCTCCACATAACCGGCGATGATGGCAGGGGTGCTGTCCGTGGAGGCGTCGTCGATGATGATTGCCTCCCAATCCAATATTTCCTGATCGAGAAGGCAATCGAGTGCGCGCGCCAGCGTCACCTCCGCATTGTGCGCAGGAACCACGATTGAAACCAAAGGATTATGCGCCACGCCGTCTTACCCGCGCCTGGTTCGAAGGCAGAACAAAAGTCCGGAAACATAGCCTGCGATTGCCTGCCAAAGGAAGCGGTCGTCAGGGACGATGTTCAACGGCGATCCGCCCGTCGACCCATCGTCTACCGCGACCATGCTCAGTACGTGGTAGGCCTGCTGGCGGATGCTGACAAGCGTTGCGCCGATGGTTTGCTCGGCATCGAACATCGAGACCACACCGGCTGCGGTAGCATCGTCGTGGATCATCGAGCTTTCGTTTTCTTCTGCAAGAGTCGGCGGATGACGGCATCGGATGGCAGCACCGCTCTGTCAAGATCGGGGCGAATTAGGGCAGGCAAAAAAGAGAAGACAGGGCTGAATGGCAAGCGCTCATGCCCTCGTGGTATGGGCTTGGGATCCTGGTGGGCGTCGGTGTAGCTCGCAACGATGAAGTCTTGCACCTCAACATCTGTTTCTCCAAGGTAGGGCAACAACGGACATAATGTCGTCGCTTGTCGATTTTGACCAGAAGGTTAACAGCACGGTGCCACTCATGATTGGACGATCGGGAGCCACGAACCTGGCGCGCCCGGCGCAGCGTCTCGGGTACCTGACGGCGATGCTGGTCCTGGTTGCCAGGCCGCTCGTCTTTGGGATCGCCCTCTTGTTGGCTGGCCAGGCACAGGCGCAGGCGCCGGCGACCGTCCCGCCTGAAAGGGTCAAACAGCTGTTCGAGCTTCTCGACGATCCAACAGTGAAGGCCTGGGTGGCTGAACAACGAAATCAGGACGCCGGATCGACGGGCACGCCTGCCGAGGCAGGGGCTTCGCCGACCGACGCATCGTCCGGCGCCGTGGCCGCACCGGGCCAGATGAATACGATGGCATCCTCGACGCTCGATCGGGTCAGGCACCATATCGAACGAATCGTGCGAACCTTGCCCCTGCTGCCAGGCCAGTTCGCGCGCGTACGCGCAGAGACGATGCAGGACATGTCCAGCAAGGGGTCCGCAAGCGTATTTATGCTGATTGCGATGTTCATTGCTGCCGGCCTGGCGCTCACTTGGGCAACGTATAAAGTCACACGTCCATTTCGTCTTTGGATTATCGTGCAACCGAAGGATACGCCAATCGGGCGAGCCAAGAAGATTGGTGGTCGCGCGCTTTATTCCAGCATGCTGATTGTCTCTTTCGCACTGGGCAGCGCCGGCGCGTTTATGTTGTTCGACTGGCCGATGCTTATCCGCGAGATTGTATTGACATTCCTGATGGCGGCGGTCCTCACATGGGGTGTGCGCATGTACGTCATGGCCATGCTCGTCCCTTCCTTCATGAACGTCGAGAACGCCGTCGAGGTTCGGGGTTTGCCGATCACCAACGTAGTGGCGGACCATTGGTCCTATTGGCTGCCCCGGATCGTCGGCGTCTTCGCCTTTTTCGGCGCCGCGTTTATCCTGTTGCCGGGTCTCGGCATCGATCAGGACGGAATGATGGTCCTGTCACTGGGCGCCGATTTCGTGCTGCTGCTGCTGTTGCTGCTTGCCATCTGGCGTCGGCCAAGAACGCAGCGAGACGGTGTGCGCCACAGCGGTCACACGGAAGTGACATGGTTGTTGACTGCTTATTTCGTCGTCCTGTTCCTGCAGCGCGTAGCCGGGCTCTATGTATACTTCTGGTTTACCTTCGCCGCATTCTTCCTGCCTTTCGCAATCGTGCTGACACAGCGCGGGGTTAATTTCGTCCTGCGGCCGGGTTCGGAAGATGTCGGCCGGCCTACGATCCCGGCGGTGACGATCGCTGTCATCGATCGCGGAATCCGGATGATTTTGATCCTGGCGGCGGCTTACTTTCTCGCAGGTGTCTGGGGTCTGAACATGCAATCGATGCGCGACAGCGATACGACGACGATGTTCATTTTGCGAGGCTTGATCAATGTCGTGGTCATTGCCCTCGCAGCCGATTTCGGCTGGTCGATCATCAAGGCTTTGATCGAACGGAAGCTGGGCCTCGAAATACCGCACCCTGTGATCAGCGACGAGGACGTCCCGATCCTCGATCCACAGCAGGCGCGGCTGAACACGCTCTTGCCGATCCTCCAGAACATGCTGCTCGCATTGATCGTTGTGATGGCGGTGCTGATGATGCTCGCCTCTATGGGTATCCAGATCGGCCCGCTGATCGCTGGCGCTGGCGTCGTCGGCGTCGCGGTGGGCTTTGGTGCACAAACCGTCGTCAAGGACGTCATTTCAGGCGTGTTTTTTCTGCTCGATGATGCGTTTCGTGTCGGCGAATATATTTCCTCGGGCAATTACAAGGGTACTGTGGAAAGTTTTTCGCTGCGCTCGGTGAAGCTGCGCCACCATCGTGGTCCGCTGTTCACGATACCTTTCGGTGAACTCGGGGCGGTCCAGAACCAGAGCCGTGACTGGGTTATCGACAAGTTCAACATCACCGTTGGCTATGACACCGATATCGACTTCGCCCGCAAGCTGATCAAGCGCATCGGCCTCGAACTGGCGGAAGATCCCGAGTTCAAAAACTGGGTGCTCGACCCAATCAAGATGCAGGGCGTGCAGGAGTTCGGCGAATACGGCATCGTGTTGAGGGTCAAGGCCATGACCAGGCCGGGAGGCGCCTTCGGTATGAAACGCAAATTCTATGTGCGCCTGCGCCAAGTCTTCAAGGAACAGGGCATCGAGCTCCCATTCCCGACCGTCCACATCCAAGGGCTACAGACCCCACATGAGGCAGAGAATGCGCCATCGGAGGTCACACCCGAGTTGCAATTGGCCGTCGCGCAGTCGCACACCAATCGGCGCAGGAAAAAAGCCAGCACAACGGAGTAGGAAAACCGTGACACCTGCCGGCGGCTTTGCGCGCATCGCCCATGGCGGGGATCGTCTTCCATCTTCTACTTAAGCCGAAAAAGTAGCATAACGAGCCTCGACGAGCCCTGACTATACTCTGAAGGCTCGGCCGGCAGTATGTCGGAGGTCTGTTTGTGATCACGCGTCGCCTCATCTCCACGCTAGCAGGTGGCAAGAAACAATGGCCACGGCGCCGTCCGGACCGGCAGCGCTCTGCCCCAGGACCGCACCGATCGCTCGATGCCCATTTTGCACTGCCGCTTGCTGGTCGACGGCTATCGGTTCATCCTTGTGAATACCCTGGCCGTGAAGTGCGTAGCTAGATCACACCGTCACGGCCCCTAGCGAGGTCTTGTTCTATGGACTGCTCAGGCTGCGGTTTCGAGGTTGAGAGCGGTTACGCTTTTTGTCCGCGGTGTGGCAGGCGCCAGCCCGTGCTTTGCGCCAGTTGCGGCTATCCCTGCGCACCTGATTTCGAGTTCTGTCCGAAATGTGGAGCAAGCGTCGGTGCGTCCGCAAAAGCCGTCGAACGGCCTGCTCCGGCACCAAGCCAGAAAATTGTGCCGCCTTCTCGGACTCCGTCGCCGCTTGCGAACATCGAACGCGAAGAGGGGCTGCATCCCGTCTCTGACGCCGATCGCCGGACGGTAACGGTCCTGTTCGCCGACCTTTGCGGCTTCACGACACTCAGCGAGCAACTCGACCCCGAGGTCATGCAAGCGCTGCAGAACGAACTGTTCAAGGAATTGACCGCGGCCGTCCGAAACTTTGGTGGCTTCGTCGACAAATTCATCGGCGATGCACTGCTCGCTTTGTTCGGTGCGCCGGTCGCGCACGAGGACGATCCGGAGCGTGCGCTTCGCGCCGCTCTCGACATGATCGCCCGGACGGCGCGGTTGGGCGAAGGCACCTCCCACTCCGGCTCGCCTCTGTTGCTCCACATCGGCATTAACACGGGTCCTGTTGTTACTGGCGGATTGGGCATCGGCACCGCCAAATCCTATTCGGTTACCGGCGACACGGTGAATACGGCGCAACGCCTGCAATCGCTCGCTGCGCCGGGTGAGGTGCTGGTAGGCGAGCTCACTCACAGGCTGACCCGGCATGCCTTCTCTTACGAGCCGCTGGGTGATGTCGTGCTTCGCGGCAAGGCTGGCAGTGTGCTCGTCCATCGACTCGATGCGCCGCTAGCGGCGCCGCGTGCAGCGCGTGGGCTCGAGGCGCTCGGCCTCAGCGCGCCGATAATAGGTCGTGGTGCGGAGCTCAATAGAATGCTGGCGAGCCTTGACCAGGCGTGTGGCGGCTCGGCCCAACTTGTCCGCCTTGTCGGAGAAGCCGGTATCGGGAAATCGCGGCTGGTGAAGGAGTTCGTCGCCCGCGTCGGCGATGAGGATCGTTTTCGCAACGTCACTGTGCGGCAGGCCACCTGCTCACCGCTGGGCGAACAATCATTTGGCGCCTTGGGCGCGGTGGTGCGCAGCGCTGCCGGGATGATGCAAAACGACAATGGGGACGAAATGCGGGAGAAGCTCGCAGCCTTGCTTACAGATCTCGGCCTGCAGGGCGAGGAGGCAAAGCGGTTGATGCCTCTGCTCTACCATGTGCTTGGCCTTGGCGACCCCGATGCCACGTTGCAGCATGTCGAGCCCGAGCAGTTGCGACGGCAAATTCTCTACGCAGTCCGCACGATCATCGAACGGCGACTTGCGCTGTCACCGCTCTTGATTGTCGTCGAAGACCTGCACTGGGCCGACGCCGTGTCGCTTGAGGCGCTACGTTTCGTGATGGACAGGTTGGAACGCACGCGGTTGATGTTGCTGGTCACCCATCGTCCGGCGCCGGACACCGGCCAGCTCGACTCAAGTCGGGTCAGTCACACAGCGCTGAGACTTTCGCCACTTAACAGTAATGACGGCCGCAGCCTGTTGGCGGCGCTTTTCGGCGAGAGCTGGGTAAACTCTGCAGGCGGGCTTCTCGAGCAAATCCTCGAGCGCGCGGGCGGCAACCCCCTTTTTCTGGAGGAGATCGTTCGCGGCCTTATCGATCGCGGTGTACTGATGCGCGAGGGCCAGCGATGGCGGACCGTGGCAGGCGAAGTCGCAACCGGCATTCCCGCCACTATCCAGGCAATGTTGCTTGCTCGCGTCGACCGGCTGCCCCAAGAGGTGCGCCGATTGGCCCAAGAAGCCGCGGTAATCGGCCCGCGCTTCGATGCCACACTTCTGAAAACCGTGACAGCCGACCCCGGCCGGCTAGAAGCCGCCTGCGAAATGCTATGCGATGCGGAAATCATCGAGGAAGTTGCCGGATCAGGCTCGGTCTCGTCGCAAAGCTACCGCTTTACGCAAACGTTGCTGCAAGACGTGATCTACCAGAATCTGCTCCTGCAACGCCGCACCGACATTCACGGGCGGGTCGGTGCTGCCTTGGAGCAAATGTGCGGCGACAAGCCGGAACGACTCGAGGATTTGACAGTGCTCGGTCATCATTTCGCACAGAGCGCCGAACGGGAGAAGGGCGCGCATTACCTGCAAGCAGCGGGCGATCGCGCTCGAATGATATACGCCAACGATGACGCCCTTCGTCTCTACGAGCGAGCACTGACTGCGTTGGGCGCGGTCGGGCAAACACCGCTCAAACTGGCAATTCAAGAGCGCATTGCCGATTTGAGCGGCCCGGCAGGCCACCGCGAGATCGCGCACAGCCACTACGACACGGTGTTGCAGGCATACCGCGAGTCAGGCGATCGTGTCGCTTCGGCGCGAGTTTTGCGCAAGATCGGCCGGCTGCTCTGGGACGTCGGCAAGCGGGACCACGCAGAATCCCGCTATGCTGAAGCGGCAGCGCTCCTCGATGGCGCGGATGCCCCGGTTGAGCAGGCGCATCTCTGGCAAGAACGTGGCCGACAGGCATTCCGTAGCGGAGATCATGCTCTCGCGGCAAAATGGGCAGACGCAGCGCTGGATTGCGTAGGCACTCTGACGACGGAACATGTCTCCGAGGTGGGGCGTGGTGCCACTCTTGTGACCGCCGAGGCACTCAATACCAAGGCTGTGGCGTTGGCTCGTCTTGGGCGAAACCGTGAAGCCGTGCGCCAGGTTGAGCGTAGCATTGAATTGGCCGAAGCCGCCGGTCTGCTGGGCGCGGCCTGCCGCGGCTACACCAATCTCGGCGTGCTTTACACGACCATTGATCCGGCACGGGCGATGGAGGTCTGTCGGCGCGGTCTTGAAGTGGCGCGCCACATTGGTGATTTGGGCTTCCAGGCGCGCCTCCTCGCCAATTTGGCGGTCGCTTGTTGTACCTTCACGGATCGCTGTCCAACGGAGGGCGTGCCTGCTGCCGAGAAGGCCATCGAGATCGACCGGGCACTCGACCAGCGCGAGCACCTGCCGGTGCCGTTGATCGTGCTTGGGCAGATCCACCAGTGCAACGGCCGTCCGGAGCTGGCGGTTGGCTTGTTCAACGAAGCACTGGAGGTAGCCCGCGAAACGGCCGAACCCCAACTGCTGTTTCCGTGCTATGATGGTCTTGCAACGCTTAATCTCGACCTCGACAATCTGGCCGAGGCCGAACGCTACTTTTCCTTGGCGCAGGGTGTATGCGCCCAGCACGGGCTCGACCCGGAGACGCTTGTGGTGCTGCCTTTTCTCGATTAGCCGGGGTTGGAGGTTGAAATGTCCGCGCGCAGTGACTTGGTACCGCTTCAACCGGGCGACCGGGCGCCAAACGTGGTACTCGACGCCATTTCCCAGGAAGGCAAGATCGCGCTTGACGACTTTCGCGGACATAAACCGGTCCTGGTTGGCCTGTTTCGAGGTCTGCATTGTGCGTTTTGCCGGCGCCATATCGCCGCCCAGGCGCGGCTTGATCCGGAGCTGCGTGAAAAGGGCGTGCAGAGCCTGACGGTGGTCAACACGCCGATCGAACGGGCGCGTCTCTATTTCCGCTACCACCCGATGCCAAATCTGCTTGCGGCGTCCGACCCTGAACGCGCTTCACATCGTGCTTTTGGACTGCCCAATCTCGAATTCACCGAAAACGAGACGAACTGGCCGTACAAGGTCTCGATGGCAATGGCGAAGGATATGCGGGTCGACTTACCAGGCGAGTTGCCCGGTCCCATGGATCCTTTTGCGGCCAGCGAATTCCTCGGCAAGAAGGACAATTACGAAGTGACCGAAGCCGACGAGCAGATGATGGCAACGGGACACGGACAATTGATAGGTCAATTCCTGCTGGACCGGCAGGGGATCGTCCGGTGGAGCTTCACGGAGGTTCCAGAGGGTGGGCGATACATGTTTGGAGCTCCAAACCCGCAGGAGTTGATGTCAGCAGTGTCCCAAGTCGCCCAATAGAGACCCTTGCAGGAGTAACGATAGCCGCACTCCTTAGCCTGCCAAGCCGTCGGTCGGTGACAGAGAAGGGTGCCGCGAACGTCGTGGTTGGGTCCACTTTTCAATAACTACAAGAGAGCGCAGGAGTTCGGCGGCAAGCTCAGAGCTCGACAGACCGTCGATCGCGCGATGCGTGCCGAACTGCAGCACAGCTCTGTCAAGATCGGGGCGAATTAGAGCCAGGCGAAAAAGCCTTGAAGACGGGCCTTAAGGCAAGCGCTCATAGAATTTCAATGAAGCTATAGGTTAGTCGCAATTCATATCGACCTCATTTCATATAACGTATCACTACTCATTTCGGCGTAGATTGGCGTGTGGTCAATTGGATTTGCCGGCTATTTCCGTTGTCAAAAATAGGTACCAAGAGCGAACTCAATCGTAGGTTGTGCACTGCCCAAAAGACGAACAAGGGACGCACGAATCGGATTGCGCCAAGGGATTCCGGCTTGCAGACCTGGTATTTGTCTGACATGATTTCGCGTTTTCAAGTTTTGTTCTGGTCAATGGGGCGTCTGGATGGCTAAGGAATCTTCGAATGCCGCTTCTTCGGCAAATAAAGTGGACGGAAACCTGATCGGTAATGCAGAGGGAAACGGGCTGAACTTCGTGGTGGGCCAGGCTCGCGAGGGCGGGGCCTCGGGCGACGCTGTAGGTGTCGACAAGATACGCGATCTGCTGTTCGGCAACCAGATGCAGGACTATGACCGCCGCTTTTCCAAGCTTGAAGAACGGGTCTTGCAGCGCTTCAAGGATGTCGAATCGGAAGCCAAGCGCAATCTCGAAATGTACGAGTCAAATGCAAAGAAGCAGGTCGATTCGCTTGCGGGGCAATTGCGGAACGAAAAAGATTCACGAGCCGATGCCGACAAGGAGATTGACCGGAATCTTCGCGAGCAAAACCAGGCACTTGAAAAGCAGGTGCGCGCGTTGTCGGACCAATTGAGCGAGCTTGAGCGCGACGTTGCGGACCGGATAAATCGAAACGATCATTTGCTGCGTGAGGAAATCAAGCAGAAGAATGAAGGCGTTCAGTTGCTGATAGAGAAAATGTTTGCTGACCTCAGCAACGTCAAGACCGACCGAAATCTTCTGGCTGGCCTGTTTGTCGAGGTTGCAAAATGTCTGAATCAGGACCCGGTCGGCAGCAAGAGCAACTCGGACCGTAGCTGGAAAGTGAGTTGATGGGACCTTGACGTCAACCGTCGACCCGATCACCCTTCCGCAAAGAACAGCCTCGAACGATACAGAGATTGATCGCGAGGCTCTGGCTCGCCTTTTGATCGAAATTGCCCGGAATGTTGATCCGGACTACCGCGCGCGTTTCGACGGAGTTCCAACCGCCGATCCTCGCATGGAAACGCTGCGCCAATTGCTGGTCAGCCGCGAAATTTCAGAGCTTTCACGAGTTACCCATCTGCTAGACGAACCGGAGCAGCTCGCGGCAGCCGTGGGCGACGTTCTTTCAAATGCGGCCGCACGAGCGCCTCATGCGCAACTCGGCGAGGCCCTTGCGCCAGCTGTTGAAAGGGCTGTGCAACGGTCAATCCAGAAGAGCCCGCGCACGCTGACGGATATATTATACCCAGTGTTTCTGCCGGCAATTCGCAAGTCGATCGGGGAAAAGATCGACCAGACCTTTCAGTCGCTGAATGAAACTTTGAGACATATCTTTACCTGGCATGGGCTCAAGTGGAGATTTGAATCGTGGAGAACTGGAGCTAGCTTCTCAGAAGTTGTTCTGAAACATTCTCTTATCTATCGTGTGGAGCATGTCTTTCTTATTAACCGGAATTCCGGTCTTTTGATAGCGCATGTAACTGCCGATAATGCAACTAGCGAAGATCCTCAACTCATTTCTTCGATGCTCAGTGCAATTCAAGATTTTGTGAAAGATTCGTTTAACGAGAAAGAGCAGAGCGGCCTGGACACAATTCGTTTTGGCGACCTTCGTCTCTGGTCGGAAGTTGGACCGTTTGCGACCCTGGTTTCGGTGATCCGAGGAAATCCGCCAGAGGAATTGCATGAAATCGTTCGCGATGTATTGCTTCGCATCCATGATGAATGCTCGCAGGCTTTAGAGCAGTTTGACGGCGACAGTTCGCAGTTGGCCGGCATAGAAGCGCAGTTGCAGACCTGCGTTGAACTGAAGCAGGAGGAATCAAACCAGGGATTTCCGTGGCTGGTGGTGGCTGCAGCCCTACTGATTTTGATTCCGGCAGGCGGTTGGTTCTTTCTTTCCTGGCAATCCGGGCAGCGCTGGCAGGCCTATGTGTCGCGACTGGAGACCCAGCCTGGCATCATCGTTGCAGAACAAAAGATACGCGGCGGCCAATTCTATATTGCCGGCCTGAGAGACCCGCTTGGCGCCGACCCGCAGTCGCTGTTGTCTGGAACGCAGGTCGATCCCGCCCGCGTTCATTCACAGTGGCAATTGTATCAGAGCCTTGAGCCGGAGTTCGTGTTGAAGCGGCTGACGGCGTCGCTGACCCCGCCCGATACAGTACGACTTTCGATCGTCAATGATCGCATCGTTGCCGAGGGTGAGGCTCCCGACACCTGGATAGATCGGGCGCGCGCAGCCGCCCGCCAGCTTTCGGCAGGCGGACCGGAATTCGACATCTCCAAGGTTCGTGATGTGAGCCCCGAAGCACGCGCCGCGGAGCACTGGCAGGCCTATGTGTCGCGACTGGGGACCCAGCCGGGCATCATCGTTGCAGAACAAAAGATACGCGACGGCCAATTCTATATCGCCGGCCTGAGAGACCCGCTTGGCGCCGACCCGCAGTCGCTGTTGTCTGGAACGCAGGTCGATCCCGCCCGCGTTCATTCACAGTGGCAATTGTATCAGAGCCTTGAGCCGGAGTTCGTGTTGAAGCGGCTGACAGCGTCGCTGTATCCGCCGGATACAGTACGACTTTCGATCGTCAACGATCGCATCGTTGCCGAGGGTGAGGCTCCCGACACGTGGATAGATCGGGCGCGCGCAGCCGCCCGCCAGCTTTCGGCAGGCGGACCGGAATTCGACATCTCCAAGGTTCGTGATGTGAGCCCCGAAGCACGCGCGGCGGAGCACTGGCAATATTATGTGTCGCGACTTGAGGCCCAACCGGGGATCATCGTCGCCCAACAAACGGCGAGGGGCGGACATTTCTACATTTCCGGCCTGAGAGACCCGCTTGCCGCCGACCCGCAAGCTCTGCTGTCCGGAACGGAGGTTGATCCTGACCGCGTTCATTCACACTGGCAATTCTATCAGAGCCTCGATCCGAAGTTCGTGGTGAAGCGGCTGACGGCGTCGCTGACCCCGCCGAAATCGGTCCAGCTTTCGATCATCCAGGGTCGCATCGTTGTCGTGGGTGAGGCTCCTGCCGCCTGGATCAACCGGGCGCAGGCCGCCGCCGAACAACTTTCGGCGGACGGAGTGGTTCTGGATGTCTCGCAGCTGCATGAGCTGGACCTTGCAGAACTCAATCATTTGAGAGAGGCGATCCAGACGACCGATATATTCTTCTCTTCCGGCAAAGTTGTGCCGGGACCAGAGCAGATTCCGGTTCTCGACAGATTGGCGGGTCAAATAAAGGAATTCGCCCAAGATGCCCGCAAGTCAGGCGTAACAGCGCGGTTCATGTTGACCGGCCATTCGGACGCCACGGGCCGTGAGACGGCCAACGCGTCGATCAGCGCCGCCCGCGCCGAGACAGTTCGTGCGCTTCTCAACAAGCGCGGCGTCGCTCCGGAACTACTGCTGGTTCGGGGCGCGGGCACCTTTGAACCGGCGGTGCCTGAAAATAGTCAAACCGGTAGCTCCACCAATCGCCGGGTTTCGGTTACGGTAAACCTGGATTAGGGCGGAGCCCAAGATGTTGCAAAAAAAGATCTGTATGTTGGGCGGGTTCTCTGTCGGAAAGACCAGCCTGGTTCGCAGGTTTGTGCAAAGCATCTTTTCAGAAACCTACTTGACCACGGTAGGAGTGAAAATCGACAAGAAGAGTGTCGCACTCCCGGACAAAACAGTGGATCTGATCTTGTGGGACTTGGCCGGCGAAGACGATATCGGCTCATTCCGCGTCAGCCATGTGCGGGGTGCGACAGGGCTCGTGCTTGTCGTCGACGGAACCCGCGCCGCTACTCTTGCCGCCGCGCTCACGCTGCGCGAGCGGGTCGAGGCCGAATTCGGTGCTATGCCGTTTGTATTGCTGTTCAACAAATCCGATCTGGCCGATCAGTGGGTAATACCGGATAGTGAGATAAATGGACTGAGGCAACGTGGATGGCAAATCTATCTAACAAGTGCGCTTTCGGGTGAGCACGTCGATGATGCGTTCCTTCAACTTGCTTCGATGGTCACCAAATAGACCATGCGTAGATTGCCACGAGAAGTCGGAGATTGGATTTACAATTTCTTCTATAACGAGCACTCTATCGCATATGTCAAAATTGACGCTCAGCTTTGCATAGCCGCGAAGGGCGGTAACGTTGAACATTACGGGCTCTTATCCGTTCGCATCGGTAGGCCTGTTACCGATCAGCTTCAATTCATGGAAGGTTTGCTGCCTTTCCCGGAACTTCCATATCATATGGCTATGATCGAACTGCCCAGCGGGCGCGTCGCGGACCTTCATCTTTTTGCCGACGACGACTGCGTGTGGCTGCTCTTTCTTGACGCCACTGCCGAACGCGACAACAAGCAGCGGCTTCAACAGAAGGCTTATGAAATGACGCTCCTGCAAGAGAGGGAGCGTCAACTCAACGAGAAATTACAATCGACAAACGAGGCGTTGAGGAAGAGCCAGGAGGGATTGTCGCGTGAATACCAGCGCGCCGAATCCCTGCTCCTTAACATTCTTCCGGCGTCGATCGCGGAGCGGTTGAAGGCACACAAAAAAATTGCGGACAACCACGCGGAGGTAAGTGTGCTTTTTGCCGACATCGTCGGTTTTACGGAAAGAGCGCGGAGCGTCGGAGCGGTAACGACGCTCGCTATCTTAAATTACTTCTTTAAGGCGGCGGATCGGCTCTCGGAACGACACGGCTGCGAAAAGATCAAGACAATCGGCGATTGTGTGTTGGTTGTCGCTGGCTTGCCCACCGCGCGATCCGATCATGCACAAGCCCTTGCGCACTACGCGCTTGAACTGCGGAGGGCGGTCAAGCGCGAACGCTTCGCGGGAGAACCGATAAGACTGAGAATTGGAATTCACTCAGGACCGATCGTCGCTGGCGTCATAGGCAAAAGGCGGTTCGCCTACGACCTGTGGGGCGAGACGGTTAACCTCGCCTCACGCATTCAAACGTCTGCGGAGCCCGATGAAATCCGTATTTCCGATGCAACTCGCCAACTGCTCGGACCAAAATTTGCTTGCGACCCGCTCGAGGAAACGGAATTGCGTGGTACAGGTCGTGTCCGAATGTGGCGGCTCGGTTAGTAATTGACGGCAGTTGCGTTTCCGACGAACCGCATGATTGTTCATCAACCGTCAATCCGCAATGCCTGCTTTCCGTAGGCCATCTTGCCAGTGCTCCACGTCGTCCTGACGGCGATATGGAGAGCCCCGCTTGTAATCACTTAGAGTGAAACCAGGCTTGCGCTCAAGGCACCTGCCCCAAGCCAATATTGCCTCGTCAATGCGTCCGAGCTGTCCCAAACAGGCAGCCAGATTTGCGAACCCACGATCATAGTTGTCATTGTCCCAACGGCGGAACGAATCCAGCGAAGCCTCGTATTCACCGAGCAGATAGTAACCTCCAGCTTCGACAGAAAACCAAGCCTACAGCATTTCCCTGGGATCTGAGTTAATATTGCGGATGAGGGACCCGATTTCCGCCTTGGGAGGGCTGTGTGGACATTGCCGCTTGGTTGCGAGGCCTCGGCCTCCAGCAATACGAGCAGGCATTTCGCGACAACGCGATCGACGCGGAAGTCCTGCCGGAGCTGACTGATGCCGACCTCGAGAAGCTCGGCATGCTTCTCGGTCATCGCAAAAGATTCCGCAAAGCGGTTGTGGGGTTGGGGCGGTCGTCAAGCCAACCCGACGCGAGCACCGATGACATCGCGGCTCAGAGCCGCACCCGGGACCTAAGCGCGGAGCGTCGACAGCTGACCGTCATGTTCGTGGATCTCGTCGGCTCGACGGCTCTGGCGACGCGTCTGGATCCCGAGGACCTGCGTGAGACCATCGGAGCGTATCACCGCTGCGTCGCCGATACGGTCGCCCACTTCGGCGGCTTTGTCGCCAAGTATATGGGCGACGGAGTCTTGGTGTATTTCGGCTACCCGCAGGCGCACGAGAACGCCGCCGAGCAGGCGGTGCGCGCTGGCCTTGCTCTCGTTGATGCCGTCAGGCGACTCCCAGAGCCCGAGCCATTGCGGGTTCGTATCGGCATCGGCACCGGACAGGTCGTGGTTGGCGATCTGGTCACCGCCGGCGAAGGGCAAGAGCGCGGCGTCGTGGGCGAGACGCCGAACCTCGCCGCCCGCCTGCAAGCTCTTGCCGAACCCGACGCGGTCGTGATCGGGCCGCAAACGCGGCAGCTGGTCGGCGATCTTTTCGAATATCGCGATCTTGGCGCCGTCGAGGTGAAAGGCTTTCCGGAGCCGATCCATTCCTATCAGGTGTTTCGTGAGAGCGCTGTCGAAAGCCGGTTCGAGGCGCTGCATGGGACGGCGCCCACGCCGCTGGTCGGGCGTGATGAGGAGGTCGACCTGCTGCAGCGCCACTGGCATCGCGCGAAAAGTGGTGAAGGTCGTGTGGTGCTGCTCTCAGGTGAGCCCGGCATCGGAAAGTCGCGCCTCACCGTCGCCTTGCAGGAGCGGATCCAGAATGAGCCACACACCCGCTTGCGCTATTTCTGTTCGCCGCACCTTCAAGACAGCGCGCTCCACCCGACCATTGCGCAGCTAGAACGCGCCGCCGGGTTGGAGCGCAACGACCCGCCTGAGAGGAAGCTGGATAAGGTTGCGGCCCTGCTTGCCCCGACCTCGCCGGAGGACGTGGCGCTGCTGGCCGAGCTGCTGTCGTTGCCGACCGAAGGTCGCTTCCCGCCTCTCCAACTGACGCCCCAGCGTAAGAAAGAGAAAACCTTTGAGGCGCTGCTCCGGCAGCTCGAAGACCTGACGCGGCAAGGCCCGGTGCTGATGCTTTACGAGGACGTGCACTGGATTGATCCTAGCTCACGCGAGCTGCTCGACCTTCTCATCGAGCGCATGTCGCGGCTGCCGGTGCTGCTGGTCGTCACCTTTCGCCCGGAATTTCAAGCGCCATGGACCGGGCAGGCACATGTCAGACTGCTTGCCCTCAGCCGGCTGGACCGTCGCGACGGCGCCGCGCTGGTCCAACGGGTCGTCGGCAATGGAGAGCTGCCGAGCGATGTTGTCGCCGAGATCATTGAACGCACGGATGGGGTGCCACTGTTCGTCGAGGAGCTAACCAAGGCGGTGTTGGAGAGCGGCAACGCCAGGACAGTGCTCTCAAGAGCTGCTGCGACGGCGTTGAACGTCCCCGCCACACTGCATGCCTCATTGATGGCGCGGCTCGATCGCCTCGGCTCAACCGTTAAGGAGGTCGCACAGGTCGGCGCGGTTCTCGGTCGGGAGTTCTCCTACGAATTGCTGGCAGCGGTCGCACAGCGGAACGCGGTTGAGCTCGATGGCGCTCTCGATCAGCTCGTCGGTGCCGGTCTGGTGTTCTGCCGCGGGACGCCGCCACTGGCCACTTACCTCTTCAAGCATGCGCTCGTTCAGGACGCAGCGTATGGCACGCTGCTGCGCGGTAAGCGTCAGGAGCTACATAAGCGTGTCGCAGACGTGTTGGAGGAAAAGTGGACCGAAATCACTGAAGCGCAACCCGAGCTCCTCGCGCACCACCTTCAAGAAGCTGGGGATTGGGCGGGCGCGCTCGATCACTGGGAAAAGGCGGGAAGGGCCGCCGTGGCCAGAGCTGCCACCCGGGAAGCCGTGTCGCACTTTGCCAGCGCTATTGATTGCAGCACGAGACTTGGCGATATGTCCAGCGGCGCCGAACGGATGACACATCTCCACCTTGCGATGGCCAATGCCTTGATGCAGGCTGAAGGGTATCGTTCTGCGCGCCTTGGGAAGACGCTTGAGGATGCACGACTTGCCGCCGCGAACACCGCATCGGTCCAATTGCAATGTGACGTTGCGCTTTCACTCGCTCCATTTTTTTATGCCACCGGGCGCAATCACGATTACCTGACCCTGGCCGAAGAGCAGCTCGCAAACGGTGCCGATCTCCTTCCAACGGCCTATCTGAGTGGTCTTTGGACAACAAAGGGGATCGCTCATTCCAACCGGGGAGAAGAGCCGCTGGCAGTGGAGGCCTTGCGCAAGGCCCTAGATCTGATTGATCGGGTTGACCCAAGTCGTCGCATTTCGTTCGCCGGTGCAGATCAACGTGTATCTGCCCAGGCATATTTTAGCGAATCGCTGATCATATTGGGTTTCTTTGATGCTGCAGTTGAAGAGAAAGAGCGCCTGATGCAAAATTTTGACCAGCTCGATAAGCCCTTCGACCTCGCGTGGCATCTTCTCGTGCAGTGCCAATTGTGCGCGCTACTCGGCCAATACGAAGAATTACTCGATAACGCTACGAAGATCGTCGAGATTTGCGAACGGCATGGCTACACGGCGCGTCGAAGCAGTGGCCTCAGGTGGCGTGGCCATGCCCGCTCGCATCTAGGTGACATGGATGCCGGCATCGATGACGTCCGGGAGAGTGTGGTTCTTTGGCGTGGGCAGGGCGTCGTATTTCATACCCCTGAGAAAACATGCGAACTTTGTGGTCTTCTCCTGCGGGCCGGTCGCATCGAAGACGCATCGCAAATGCTTGATGATGTCGATACCCTCGTTTTCGATACGGACGAAGCGAGCTACCTGGCAGAATGCATTCGCCTTCGTGGCCAAATCGCCGCGGGCAGAGATGACCTGACAGGTGCCGCGCACCTATTCGAAACAGCAATTGCCACCGCCCGTCGGCAGCAAGCGAGACTCTTCGAGCTTCGCGCCGTAACCCAGCTGGCACCAGTTCTGGCACGTCAAGGTCGTGTCCATGAGGCCGCGACGCGTCTGCAAGCGGTGGTCCACACATTTAACACTAGGTACCCAATCGTCGACCTCATCGCGGCACAAAGGGCGCTGGACGTCCTTTGCCATTGAGGTCGCACAATCTGCGGCGGTTCCGACAACGTAGTTTACGTCGATTTGATGCACGCTTGCTGGAAAAGGAGGCCGGCATGGATGGGCAAGCCGCCGAAGCTGAAAAGTTCTTGGAGGATGAAACGCCCGCCGCCGCCATCATGGACATCAGGTTGTTTCGCAGCCGCGAAAAACATTGACGGCCCGCAACGTCATAGCCCGCTAGGTTTAAGATCCGTATGTTGTGATCCATGAGATCTGATTCCCTTGCGGTAGTCCCGCCAGCCCAGAATGAGGCGGACTACCTTAACTTCATGGGTCCAATGACTGAGTACCCGCGCCTTGCCTACGGCACGAAAGTCGTCCGCAAGGCAGGCGACCGGCTGGCAAAACCTATTCAGTTCGGACAAGACATCACTGTCGGCCAGTACGTGGACACACTCGAAATCTTCTCAATCGCCAATAGCTGGCGCGACTCGCACTTTCTGCCGATGCGGAGCGTTCGGTTCTCTGTCGGTCACCACATGAGGGCCCTGCGACTGAAGGGCGACATGGCATCCCGCCCGAAGCGTATCGCATCCATTCGTCGGAAGCTTCGCGAGTCCACCACCAATTTGGACACCATGAACGACATCGGCGGTTGCCGAGCGATCATGGCCGACATCAAAGGTGTTCGCTCGCTTCTCGCATCGATGCGAGACAAGTTCCCCCATGATATCCACTCTCGGGAATTCAACTATATCGATGAGCCGAAGCCGGACGGCTATCGAAGTCACCACATTGTTTTCAAGTACCGACCCAGAGATGCCGACACTGAGGCTTTCGAGGGACGACGCATCGAATTGCAAGTTCGGACCAGACTTCAGCACTCATGGGCAACTGCAGTTGAGGCTGTCGGGCTGTTCCGGGGCCAAGATCTGAAGCACGGAAAGGGCGATCAGGACTGGCTACGCCTTTTCGAGCTTATGTCG
This sequence comes from Mesorhizobium sp. M1050, assembly GCF_040318715.1. NCBI lineage: Bacteria > Pseudomonadati > Pseudomonadota > Alphaproteobacteria > Hyphomicrobiales > Phyllobacteriaceae > Mesorhizobium > Mesorhizobium sp. M1050. The sequence goes on from NZ_JAMYMV010000003.1 coordinate 184,648, forward strand.
GCGGAATTCGCGCACGTTGAGCAGTGCCCCGTCCATATCGGTGTTCCGGATCACAATGACCGGGTGCGGGAATTGCGGGATATCAATAAGCGTATAGGTGCGACCAGCATACTAGAAGGCATCAAGAATCTTACCCATTATTCAGAAAACTTTGTACAGCCAACGGAAAAATCTCGATACTATTTGCTCCAATATGGCAAAGATCATAGCGTGACCACCCAACCATTCTGGACGCTTATGCTAGGTGCGCGGACATTGGAAGAGATAGAGCTAAAAATCGAGCTAAGGAGCAATGGTGAAAAGGCTGTCTTGGTCGAGGTAGAGAAGGTCGAAAAGCTTGGTGAAATGTATCCGAATTACTTCGGAGACGTTTCCTTATTTGTTCGCAATCTGAAATCCATCTGCACGGGAATTCGGTTATCTAATACAGTATAGTCTATCGAGCTGGCGAAAACTCGTTGGCCTCGAAAACATGGTGATGCACGCGGCCGGTGAACATCTTGAGCAGCTCTCCGGTCACGTTGCGGCTCTGAAATCTGACATCGGATTGAAGCGCCCGGCTGCAGGTGTCCATGTCGGGATAGCGAATGGCAAGCGCCATGGCATAGACGGGAGCGCCGTCGTCCCGCGCGGTGCCGTCCAGGACGCGCACCTCTTCCGCCCCAGGAAATTGCGTCCACAGCGGCACCAGCCTTTCCCTGACGAAGCGCCGGAATTCGCTCTCGCGTCCGGGGTGGATTTCGCCTTCGAACAGGGCGTACCGAATGATCATGGCGAGGCTTTCCTGATTTTCTGCGCTTGGGATGGGCGCCGGCCGGCAAGGGCAGGCGCGGCGCAATTCGTGGATTTGTGGTACGAATGCGATGCGGGCGCATCGCGTGTTACGCCCGCATCGCCTGGCTCCTATTTACCCCAGATCTTCTTGTATGCGTCGCGGTAGCCATTGCCGGGGTCGAACGCATTGGTCGGGCCGCCGTCAAACTCGACATTGTCGGCCGTCACGACATGCAGCGGCGACAGATAGCCCGACCATTTTTCGCCAGCGATGGCGCGGTTCAATTCGTCGACCAACTGCCAGCCCTGCAAGTTGAGCGGTTCGGCGACCGTCACCTTCTGGAACTGGCTGGCGCGAATGCGCTGATAGGCCGACTCCGAACCATCGCCGGCGGCGACATTGATCGGCGCGTCGGTTCCGGCTTTGCCGGCGGCGGCTAGCGAGGGTCCCATGAAGTCGAAATAAAGGTCGTTGATCGCCAACGAATGCGTCCAGGCATCGCCGTATTTCTGCAGCAGCGAGGTGGTCAGCTGCGGCATGCGCTGAGAGGTCTCGGCGATCGGCGTGTCGACATATTCGAGCACCTTGCCGCCCAACCGCTCGATCTCCGCCTTCATCTTGTCGGCTTTGGCGATGGCGATGGCGTAGGTCGAATCGGTGAAGATAACCACGCCAGGCTTGCCCTTGGCATCGGCGTAGGCCCAGTCGGCCGCGGCCGTGGAGACTTGCATGGCATCCGTCGACACGTTGGCGAACACGCCGCTTTTCTCGTCGGGCCCGATCACCGGTCCGGCATGCCAGGAGACCAACGGGATACCTGCGGCCTTGGCTTGTTCCAGCGCCGGCGCCTGCTCGACCGCGTCAAAACCGTTGATGACGATGCCATTCGGCTTCAACGCCATGGCCTGGCCGAAGGCAGCGGTGCGGCCGCCGATCGAGCCGGCGCCGTCAATCACCTTGACCTCCCAGCCGATCGCCTTGGCCGCTTCCTCGACGCCGTTGGTGACGCCCAGGATGCCGCCGTTCTTGAGGTCGCCGGCGAGCACGACGATCGTCTTGCCTTGCTGCGCCTTCGGACCGGTGGTCGGGCCATCCCAGGCAGTGACCTTCTGCGCATATTTCTGGACGACCGCCATGGCGTCGGCCATCGCGTCCGCCCGAGCATGGCCGGCCAACAGGACCGGAGCAGCGATCGCGATCGCCATCAAGGCGACGGATGATTTCAGGAATGTTCTGCGTTGCATGTTGGTACCTCCCTTGGTTTCAAGAATTGCATGGTCTTTCAAAACTCGGCTTTCGATTGGAGTTGGCGACATGTCACCGGCTGATGTCGCCCGCCACCGGACCAACGCCGGCCGGATGTGCGTTGACGTAGATGGCGTAGAGGGATGTCTGCGCGGTGATGTAGAGACGGTTGCGCTTGGGACCGCCGAAACAGACATTGGAAACGAGCTCGGGAACCAGGATACGGCCGATCAGGGTTCCGTCCGGTGCATGGACGCGCACCGAGTCGGCGCTGGAGGCCCAGATGTTGCCGTCGCGATCGACGCGAAAACCATCGAAGAGGCCTGCCCCGCATTCGGCGAAGGTATCGCCTGCACGCGCCGACCGGCCATCGGCGGCAAGGTCATAGGCCTTGATTGCGCGCGGCAGGCCGGGCGCGTGGCTGGCGCCGCTGTCCGAGACATAGAGGATCGTCTCGTCGGGCGAGAAAGCCAGGCCGTTAGGCTGCACCATATCGGTGATAACGGCCGTCACCACACCCGAAAGCTCGTCGAACCGGTAGACATGGGATCCGCCGATCTCCGCCCTGGCGATCTTCCCCTCGTAGTGGCTTTCGATGCCGTAGACCGGATCTGTGAACCAGATCGTCCCATCGGATTTGACCACCACGTCATTGGGCGAATTGAACCGCTTGCCTGCAACGGTTTCGACAAGCGTCTGCCAACTCCCGTCATGCTCGAGCCGGGAGATACGGCGCCCGCCATGCTCGCAAGCAACGACGCGGCCTTCGCGGTCGAGTGTATGGCCGTTCTGGTAGTTGCAAGGGGTTTCGAAGACACTGACCGAGCCGTCGCTTTCGTCGTAGCGCAACAACCGGTCGTTGGGGATGTCCGACCACAGCAAATGCTTTGCCGCGGGAACATAGACCGGCCCCTCGGCCCAGCGGCTGCCGGTCCACAGCCGTTCGAGCTTGGCATGCCCGATCGTCAGTTTTCGGAAGCGATCGTCCAGAATCTCGCAGTCGCTCATGCCATTATTCCCGGATGGGTTCGGCTGGTCACTTCGAGGCCTGCACTACGGTCTTGGTCCTGGCCCTGTGAGCGGCGCCGCGCTTGCGCTGGGCGTAGCCGGCAATGCCTATGGCGACGAGCAGCGTCACGCCGTTGAACAATGGCTCGACGAAGAACGAGCCGCCGAACTGCTGGATGCCGGAAATGCCGACGGCCAGGATGACGACGCCGGTCATCGTACCCCAAACATTGACACGCCCGGGCTTGATGGTTGTCGAGCCGAGAAAGGCGCCGACGAGAGCCGGCAGCAGATATTCCAGCCCGACGCTGGCTTGGCCAATGCGCAGCTTGGAGGCGAGCAGCACGCCAGTCAGCGCCGTCAGGAACCCCGACGAGATGAAGGCACCAATGACGAAGCGACGCACCGGAATGCCGTTCAGCGCCGCGGCCTTCGGATTGGCGCCGATGGCATAGACATAGCGGCCGATCGGCAGATATTCGAGGATGATCCACAGTGCCACGGCGATGCCAAGCACGTAGAGGCCGGTGATCGGCAGCCCGAACACCATCGTGCCGTTGAGCGCGTAGAAGCCGTTGGGCAACACGCCGACAACCTGCCGTCCGCCAGTGTGCCAAAGCGCCAAGGAATAGAGAACGGTGCCGGTGCCGAGCGTGGCGATGAAGGAGTCGATGCGGGCGACTTCGACCAGCAGGCCGTTGAGGAAGCCGGTCGCGGCGCCGAGAAGCAGCACGATCATCACTGCCAGCGGCCACGGAATGCCGAACATAGTCTGCAAGCTGATGGCCAGGATGTGCCACAGCACAATTCCGTAGCCGACGGTGAGGTCAATTCGGCCCGATGCCATCGGGATCATCGCCGCCAGCGACAACAGCGCGATGATCGCCTTGTCGGAGATGATCGAGCGCAGGTTAAGCAGCGTCGGGAACGTGTTCGGCAGCAGGATCGAAAACAACAGGATCAGCAACACCGTCAGGATGACCAGCCCGTAGACCGGCAGCAGCCGGACGACCTTCTGCCCCATGGACAAACCCGCCATCTCGCCGCGGGTCGGTTCGAGTGCGCTGGATTCGATCGATTGCATGAGTTCGCTCCCAGAAAGATCAGGCGGCTTCGGAAGCCGATGCCGCGGTGATCACGGCGGATGTGGTGAGGTCTTTGCCAGTGAGTTCGCGAACGATCTGCCCACGCGAAAACACCAAAGCGCGATGGCAGATGTGGGCGATCTCCTCGAAATCGGTCGACACCACGACGACGGCGAGGCCGGCTTCAAGCGCGCGTCCGATCAGCCGGTAGATCTCGGCCTTGGCGCCGACATCGACGCCGGCGGTCGGGTCTTCGGCGATCAGCAGTTTTCGGTCGGTGTGCAGCCAACGGCCGACAATCACCTTCTGCTGGTTGCCGCCTGACAGTGCCTCGATCGGCAGATTCGGGTCGTTGGGGCGCAGCCCGACCGACCCGCCAATCGCCTGCGCCAGCGCAGCCTCTTTATGAGGCGCGAGGAAGGAAAACAGGCCGCGCTTGCCGGCGCCGGGATTGAGGAAACTGTTCTCGCGGATCGACAAGGATCCAGCGATTGACTCTTCGGTCCTGTCGCGCGCGATCAGGCCGATGCCGGACGACATCGCCGCGATCGGGCTGGACAGGTCCGGCACAGCCCCGCGGATCGTCACCGTGCCGGAAAAGGCCTGGCAGCCAAACAGCGCCCGGCCAACCAGTTCCTGCCCGGCGCCGCGCAGGCCGACCAGGCCGAGCAACTCACCCTTGCGCACGTCGAAAGACACCGGGCCGGCACCGGCGCAGACCAGGTCGCGCACGGCGCAGATCGTCTCGCCGGCCCGCGTTTGAGCCTTGCTGAAAACCTGGCTGACCGGGCGGCCGACGATCATCTCGACCAGTTCGTCCGGTTTTGTGTCGGCGACCTTCTTCTCGCCCACCAGCCTGCCGTCGCGCAGCACGGCGACGCGATCGGCGATGCGGAAAATTTCATCGAGGCGATGCGAGACATAGATCATGCCGACGCCGCGCTGCTTGAGCGGACGGATGGCGTCGAACAGCCGCTCGACCTCGTCGGCGGGAAGGCTGGCGGTCGGCTCGTCGAGCACCAGCACATCGGCCTCGGTAGCCAAGGCGCGAGCGATGGCGACCAGCGATTTTTCGGTGCGCGTCAGATCCTGGACCCGCGTCGTCGGATCGAAATCGCAGCCGACGAGCTTCAGCGCCTCATGTGCCCTCTCCTCGGTCGATCGCCAGTCGATCAGGCCAGAGCGAAGCGAAAAGCCTTGGGCGAGGCCGACATTTTCTCCAACCGTCATCCATTCGATGAGACCGAGATCCTGGTGAATGAAGGCGACGGACTGGCGCTGGTTCGGGCGCGGCGGGCGATGGTGGTAGGGCTCGCCGCGAAACAGGATTTGGCCGCCATCCGGCCGGTAGATGCCGGCGAGCGTCTTGATCAGCGTCGACTTGCCGGCGCCATTCTCGCCGAGCAGCGCCAGGATCTCGCCCTTGTGCAGATCGAGCGACACGTCGGAGAGCGCGCGGGTGCCGCCGAACTCCTTGGTGATCGACTTGAACTCGATCAGTTTTTCCTCAGTCAAAAGCGTTCCTCCCGAGATCGCCAAATGATGTTATCGATAACATTTCTGAGCGTCAAGCGACAAATCTGGGCTCGCCGCTTAGCTGGTCTTGCCGTCGAGCAGGCGCATCATCTCAGCCGAATCCCTTGGCCCCAGTCCAGCCGCGCAGAGCAGGCGGTGGATCTCGACCACCTGCCCGGTCATCGGCATCGGCGTCTTGGTTTTCAGCGCGAAGGCCTGCAGCGAATCCAGATCCTTCAGCATATTGTCGATGCGGCCGGTCGGCGAAAAATCGCGGGCAGCGAATTTTGCCATGAACTCCTGCATGATGCTGGAATCAGCCCGCCCGCCCTTGAGTGCCGCGGGAATTGCCTTCGGGTCTACGCCGCCGGCTTCGGCAATCTTCACGGCTTCGGCGACAGCCTGGAACAGTACGGCGCAGAACAGCTGGTTGATCAGCTTGGTCGTCTGCCCTGCCCCACTCGGGCCCATGAGAGTGTAGTTGGTGCAGAGGTGCCGCATCACCGTGCGCGCCTGTTCGAAGTCTTCAGTCTCGCCACCCGCCATGACGGTCAGCCTGCCGGCCAGCGCGCCGGGAACGCCGCCCGAAAGCGGACAATCGAGCCATTTCATGCCGGTCTCGGCAGAGAGCTTCTTCGCCATCTCAGCGGTGTCGGCCGGGTCGATCGACGACATGTCGATCAGCAGCTTGTCGGGCGATGCCGCAGTCGCGACACCGGCATCGCCGAACACCACCGAACGCACGATATCGGCATGGTTGAGACTGAGAATGACGAAGTCGTTCGCTCGCGTTGCCTCGGCGACCGACGCGGCGGCAGCCGCACCCTTTGCAGTCAGCGCTGCAACCTTGACCTTGTCCAGATCGAACACCGTCACGGCTAGCCCAGTCTCGATCAGGCGGGTGGCGATCGCTGACCCCATGATGCCGGCGCCGACAACGGCGACTTTTGTTGGTTGCGTCATTTCAACGTGCCTCTTTCCTTCATCCTGGCAGGGTCGACCCCAAGTGCACCCAGGCCCTGCAACACTCTATCGGCAATCGTGTCGACAGGCGCGTCGATGTCCACTGTGACCACCAGCGGTTCGTCGCCTGGATGCTCCAGTGTGGCGAACTGGCTGTCGAGCAGCGCCGGTGGAAAGAAGTGGCCGCGGCGCTCGGCGAGCCTGGCTTGCAGCAGCGAGCGCGACCCCTCCAGGAATACGAAAAACAGCGACTCGCCCGCCGCATCGCGAAGCCTGTCGCGATAGGATTTCTTCAACGCGGAACAGCTGACGACTAGCCCGCGACCCTCCTCACGAGCCTGGCGCAAGGCTGCGCCGACCAGATCCAGCCAAGGCCAGCGATCGCCGTCTGCAAGCGGTATGCCCGCCGACATCTTTTCGACATTGCTGCGCGGATGCAGCGTATCGCCTTCAACGAAGGCAAGGCCAAGCCGTGCGGCGATCTCGACGCCAACTTTGGTCTTGCCGCAGCCGCTGACACCCATCACGACGATGAGCGCGGGTTCAAAGGCAGGTCGTGATGCCACCGTCGACATAGAGCGTGTGTCCATTGACAAAGGATGAGGCCGGTCCGGCCAGAAAGATCGCCGCGCCGACCAGTTCGCCGACATCGCCCCATCGGCCCGCCGGTGTGCGGTTGGTCAGCCAGGCTGAAAATTCGGGATTGTCGACCAGCGCCTGGTTGAGCGGCGTCTTGAAGTAGCCCGGCGCGATGGAATTGATCTGCAAGCCATGCTTCGCCCAATCGGCACACATGCCGCGCGTCAGGTTGCGCACAGCGCCTTTCGTGGCCGTATAGGGCGCGATGTTGGTCCGTGCCAGTTCGCTCTGCACCGAGGCGATGTTGATGATCTTGCCGCGCCGCCGCGGGATCATGTGCCGCGCCACCGCTTGTCCCACGAAGAACACGCTGGAGATGTTGGTGCGCAAGAGTTCCTCCCATTTGTCGGCGGGGAAATCCTCGAGCGGCTTTCGGAACTGCATGCCGGCATTGTTGATAAGGATATCGATGGCGCCGATCGTCGCCTCGATCTCCGCGACGCCGTTCGCCACCGCTGCATGATCGGTGACGTCGAAGACGGCGCTATGGACCTTGTGTCCCTTCGCTGTCAGTGCATCCGCAGCCGTTTTTATTTTTTCGGCGCTGCGCCCGTTGAGCACGATTTCGGCGCCGTGCTGCGCCAACCCCTCGGCCAGCGCCAGGCCGATCCCTTGCCCCGAGCCGGTGACCAGCGCCTTCATGCCGGTCAAATCAAACAACGAACTGCCCAAACGCTCCTCCTGAGCAATGTTTCCTGAAGCGGCCGCGATTTCCAACCTACCTGCCGCCAGTCCCTATTGACATGAATGTTATCGATAACATAGTCAATTGGAAAAATGCACAGGAGATGACGCCGTGACCGACATTTTGATGACAGGTCCCTATCCGGATTGGGACATGGGAGATCTTGAAGCGAAATATCGCGTCCACAAGCTTTGGCAGTCCGAGGACAAGGACGCGCTGCTCTCAAGCCACGCCGGCGCGATCCGCGCCATAGCTACGCGTGGCGAGCTTGGCGCAAGTGCTGCGCTGATGGCGAAGCTGCCGCAGCTTGAAATCGTTTCCTGCTACGGCGTGGGCACCGACGCCATCGACCTTGCCTATGCCCGGGCGAACGGCATTCGTGTCACCAATACACCTGATGTTCTAACCGAGGACGTAGCCGATATCGGCATCGGGCTGCTGCTCGCCGTGGCGCGAAAAATCCCGCAGGCCGACGCCTACGTACGCGATGGAAGCTGGCGCAAGGGCAATATGGGGCTGGTCACGCGTGTTTGTGGAAAAAGGCTGGGCATTGTCGGCATGGGCCGCGTCGGTGCGGCGGTGGCGAAGCGCGCCGCTGCATTCGACTGCACGATTTCTTATTTCGACAACCGCAAGCGCGACGATCTTCCCTATACGTTCGTCGGCGATCTGCTCGAACTGGCGAGCGATAGCGAATTTCTAATCGTAACGCTCGCCGGCGGCGAAAGCACGAAACACATGATTAATGCGTCGATCCTGGCAGCGCTCGGAGCAGACGGTATCGTCATAAACATTTCGCGCGGCAGCACGATCGACGAGACCGCGTTGCTCGCGGCCCTGGAATCCAGTGCCATAAAGGGTGCCGGGCTCGACGTGTTCTGGAACGAGCCAACCATCGACGAGCGCTTCCTGAAGCTTGCCAACGTCGTGCTGCAACCGCACCACGCCAGCGGCACGGTGGAGACCCGCAAGGCCATGGGTCAGCTCGTTCGCGACAATCTCGCGGCCCATTTCGGCGGACAGACCTTGTTGACACCGGTCGTCTGAGAAGGGATCACATCATGAAGTCGATCGTCATCCACGCCGCAAAAGACCTGCGGATCGAGGAGACCGATCCGGGCTCCGCTGGCGCCGGCCAGGTCGAGATCGCGGTCGAAGCTGGCGGCATCTGCGGCTCGGACCTGCACTACTATAACCATGGTGGCTTCGGCGCTACTCGCCTGCGCGAACCGATGATCCTCGGCCACGAGGTCGCCGGCACGGTGAGGGCCATCGACGGTGGCGTTTCCGCGCTGGCCATCGGCGACCGCGTCGCGATCTCGCCTAGCCGACCCTGCAATGCCTGTCGCTACTGCCTGCAAGGCATGCAGAACCAATGCCTCAACATGCGCTTTTATGGCAGCGCCATGCCGATGCCGCACATCCAGGGCGCCTTCCGCCAGCGCCTGGTCGCCGAGGCGTGGCAGTGCCACAGAATAGCCGACCACATCTCCATCAACGAAGCCGCGTTTGCCGAGCCCTTCGCGGTTACTCTGCATGCCATGAACCGCGCCGGCTCGCTGCTCGGCAAGCGGGTTCTGGTCACCGGCTGCGGGCCGATCGGCGCCCTTTGCATCCTCGCCGCACGAGCCCACGGTGCGCGCGAAATCGTCGCCACCGATGTCATGGAGGGCGTGCTGGCGAAGGCGCTGGAGATCGGCGCCGATCGCACCATCAACGTCGCGACAAACAGCGAAAAGCTCGCCGCCTACAATGTCGACAAGGGTAGTTTCGACATCATGTTCGAGGCCTCCGGCAATGAACGCGCGGTGCGTGCAGGGCTTGATGTCCTGAAGCCGCGCGGCGTGCTCGTGCAGCTCGGTCTCGGCGGCGATCTGTCGATCCCGCAGAACCTCATCGTCGCGAAAGAGATCGAGATGCGGGGCACTTTCCGTTTCCACGAGGAATTTGCGCTCGCCGTCGACCTGATCAATCGCCGCCGGGTGGATGTCAAACCGCTACTGACGGGCATCTATCCTCTCGACGAGGCGGTCGCGGCTTTCGACATCGCCGGTGACCGAAACAAATCCATGAAGGTTCAGATCGCGTTCTGAAGATCCTTCGGTTGCGCTGGAGGCACATCGCCTTAAATCACGTCGGCGCCAACCGCCGCCAGCGCAGCGTGTGCCACATCGAAATCCTGCTCGCCGGTTCCCGAACCGACGCCGATGCCGCCCGCAAGGCGTCCGCCGAAGCGGATCGGCAAGCCCCCAGGCAAATTGGTCACGCCGCCCTGCGAAGCGATACCGGCTGAGAGCGCCGCTTCGAACGCCATGCCGCCAGTAGCGGCGTTTATTGACGCTGCGGTGCGCGCCTTCGCCTGCGCCGTACGCATGCTGAGGAACCGCGCGCCATCCATGCGCAGGCTGGCGAGGACTTCGCCGCTCGCATCGACAACCACGAGACATTGCGGCACGCCCATCGTGACGGCGCGCGCTGCTCCGGCTGCAACGGCTTTCAAAGCACCGTCATGCGTGAGGGTGATGGTCTCGCGAAACATCGCTATTGGGCTGCCCTTCGCTGCGTTTGAATCCATGCAGGAACTCAGGTGCTTTCGCGCTCGACGACGCGATAGCCGGTGAGCACGATTTCTTGGCCGTGTCGTTTCTCGTCGCCTCGGATCACCTGGATCAATCTGCGGGCGGCCTGTTGCCCGATCCCGTAGCAGTCGACATTCACGGTGGTGATGCCGGGATGGCAAAAGGCGGCTACCTCGTAGTCGCCGAAGCCGGCAATGGCGATGTCCTGCGGGATCCGCATGCCCCGGCGCTTGCATTCCATCAGTGCGCCGAAGGCCGAAAGATCCGAAACGCAGAGTACGGCTTGCGTGTCCGGCCAACGCTCCAGCATGCTGACGACGGCCTGGCCGCCCTGCTCGATGGATATCGGCGGCACGCCAAAGGAAACGAGGCGCCCGGTCGGCAGGCCGAGCTCCTCAATGGCTCTGACAAAACCTTCGCGCCGCTGGCTGCCGCGCGTGTCGCGCGAGGTCGTGCCACCGATGTAACCGAATTTTCGGTAACCCTTCCTGGCGAGCGTCTTGACGAGAAGCCCCATCGCCTCCTCGTTGGAGAAACCAACCACTTGATCGATCGGCTTTACCGGCAACTCCCAGGTTTCGACTACTGGAATGCCGGCGCTTTTCAAAAGGCGGCGGGCGCGATCCGTGTGAGCGCCGCCGGTCAAGATGATGCCTTCCGGCCGCCGGCGGAGCATCGCTTCGATCAGCTTTTCCTCCTTCTCGACCGTATAGTCGGTGTAGCCGAGCAGAAGCTGGAGCCCCGTGCTCTCCAGTTCATCCGTAATGCCGCGCGCCGTGTCGGCGAAGTTGGAGTTGTTGAGTGACGGAACCATCGCGGCAACAAATCCAGTCTTGCGCGAGGACAGGCTGCCGGCCGACTGGTCAAGCACATAGCCGAGGTCGTTGACCGCGACCATGATCTTTTCCCGCGTCGCCTTGGAAACGCGACCGCCTTCCTTCAGGGCCCGCGAAACCGTCATGGTCGACACGCCCGCCCGCAGCGCCACGTCGACCATCGTCGGAGCGTAGCTCTCGCTCGGTTTCGATGAGGCTGCCTTGGCCATCAGCGCTCTCTACCGGCCGGCCGCACCGGCCTAACAGAGGTAAGCGCCAGACACTCAGTCACGGGGTTTGTCTGGCGTCCGGCCGCGTTCATGCACCACCTCTCAGAATCGGATCGACTTCGATATGTTATCGATATCACCGCGAGCTGGCAACAACCAGGTCGTGTCCGCCTTGGGTTTCGGTCTCTGGAGATTTCCCCGCCAATTCCAGACTGCCTTTCACGCGACTTTCAAAGCACGAAGCGTGGACATCGATCCAGAATGGCTCTGGTTTCCCACTCGCTTTAGGCACAGCTTTGCGCCACAATCTCGGCCAGACCGGCTTCGCGGCTTCCTGAAAGCAGACCTACCGGCGATGCCGCTGGAGCTCGCATCCCATGGAAACCTACCGCCCGCGCCGCTCGGTGCTCTATATCCCGGCCTCCAACGACAGGGCGCTGGCGAAGATCGCGCAGCTGTCCTGCGACGCCATCATCATCGACCTGGAGGACGCAGTCGCTCCGGCCGACAAGATCGCCGCTCGCGGGAAACTGGCCGCGATTTTCGCCGGCCATGCCGACAGGCATTGCGAGATGATCGTGCGCATCAATGCGGTGGCCAGCGAGTGGGGCGCCGACGACCTGCTGGCCGCCGCAAGCTGCGAGCCTGACGGCATTCTGCTGCCCAAGGTCGACACGCCGCGCGACCTGCTCGAGGCCGGCGATGTGCTCGACGACAACTTCGCCCCCGACAGCGTGAAACTATGGGCCATGATCGAAACGCCCAAGGCCATGCTCAACATCGGCACCATTGCCGAACTTGGCCGCGATCCCGCCGCTCGGCTGGCTTGTTTCGTTGCCGGAACGAACGATCTGGTCAAGGACACCGGCGTGCTGGCGACGCCGGACCGGCGCTACCTCGTGCCATGGCTGATGCAGATGGTGCTGGCCGCGCGGGCCGGCGGCATCGACATGATCGACGGCGTTTCCAACGATTTTCGCGATCTCGACGCTTTTGCCCGTGAATGCACGGAGTCGGCGGCCATGGGATTCGACGGCAAGAGCATCATCCATCCGGCCCAGATAGAAGCCGCGAACCGCGCCTTCGCGCCGTCTAAGGAAGCGGTGGCGGAGGCGCGCTTGATCAAAGATACCTTCGCCCTTGCCGAGAATGCCAGCAAAAGCGTGATTGCGCTGAACGGCAAGATGGTCGAGCGGCTGCACCTGGCGCAGGCCGAAAAACTGCTGGCAAAGGCGGCCGCCACCGGCGCATGATATCGGCTCTATGCTTGCGGGCTGTGGTACTCACGACAGGACTGAAAATGAAGCTCTACCGCTTTCTGACTGGCCCGGACGATGCCAGCTTCTGCCACAAGGTCACGGCCGCCCTGAACAAGGGCTGGCACCTGTTCGGCTCGCCGACCTATGCCTACGACAAGAAAGCCAAAGCGATGTGCTGCGGCCAGGCCGTGGTCAAGGATATCGACGGACAGGAATACGGGCCGGACACCAAGCTCAGCGACTGGTAGTCGGCGCTCGCATCCACAGCCACCCGGCCAGCCAGGCGATCGCTGCCGCAAGCGTCATCAAGCCCAGGTCAAGCGCCAACTCCGGCACGAACGCCCGGAGCGCGATAGGCACCGCGCCAATGATATAGAGGGCGAGTGGAATGCGCGGCACGCCTCTTGCAACGACAAGAGAGGTTACAAACGCGAGCGTCCCGAGCAGAAAAAGAACTGAACTGACGACCAGAGCCAGTCCGAGAGGACCGGCGCGCAGCTCGATGATGGTCGCCAGAGGAAGTTTCGAAAATACGAGATTGATCACCACTTCCACACCTACCAAACTTGCCAATGCAACGAAGTTGATAACGAACGCGATGGTACCGAACAGGCCCGCACGCCGGCCAAACGCAAGAAACAGGCCTACGACAAGACCAAGCGCCAATATCTCGGCGACTGGCGCGAGAAGTTGCGTCAGATCGGTGGTTGCGATGAGCGCACTGCGTTTAGCCGCGTTGACCAGAAGAATAAGCGCGCTTCCCACCCCGGCGACGGAGGCAAGCCGATAAAGCTTGGCGCTGTGCGCAGCCGCGCTCAACTGGACACTCGCGGAATTCTCCTCGTGCTGGGGTTCTTCGGCTGGCCTCTGAAGCGAAATGAGCGATTGCAGACGGCGCGGTTCGGCGGTTCTGGCGAACATGTTCGTCTCCTCATATGGGAAAACGGCAGCCGCGAAGACCGCAGGCCTGTTCCGATCCCAGTTGTAATCACTGATTACATGCTCTTGCCTGCGTTGTAAACGCTGATTACATTAATCGCGGATCGTGCTACAGACGCGTGAAGCAGCTCTACGGAACGAAGGAAAAGGGATGGCAAAAGCCAAGGCGCCTCGCCGCACCAGCTACCACCATGGCAATTTGCGGGACGCGCTGATCGATGCTGCAATTCAACTTGTCGAGGAAGGCGGCCCTTACCATGTGAGCGTGCGCGAAGCCGCAAAGCGGGCCGGCGTTTCCCCCGGCGCCCCCTTCCGGCATTTTCAATCGAAAACAGCGCTGCTGACCGCGGTAGCCGAACAGGCCATGAGCAGGCTGGCAGAGGCCGTGGCCGATGCACTTTCAGAAGTCGACAGCGCAGATCCCATCGTGGCCTTCGAAGCAATCGGACAAGGCTATCTGGAATGGGCGATCGCCAATCCCACGCATTTCCAGGTCATCAGTTCCCGAACGCTGATTGATTTCGACGGGTCGGACAGTCTTCGCGGACAGAATGAGGCCATTCGCCGGAAGATGATCGACCTGCTGACCCAAGCACAACAACAGGGTAAGCTGGCTGCGAACGCAGACTTCGATCATCTGGTTCTTGCCGCTCGTGCATTTGTCTATGGCTTGGCACGAATGGTGGTTGATGGTCATTTTTCGCAGTGGCATCCGTCCGAGCCGCCATCGCTCGCCCTGCGGAAGGCGCTGCATCTTTTCATCAGCCGGATGACCAACCTCTCTGAAGCGAAATCTTAGAAGCCTTTGCCGCCGCTGAGTTCTGGATCGACTTGAGTGGAGTGGACATTTCACGCGGCTAGGAACCAGTTACTCGGCCGCCTCTTCGATCTTCTCCATGTCGTCATCGGACAGCCCAAAATGATGGCCGATCTCGTGGATCAGCACGTGGGTGACGATGTCGCCCAGCGTTTCCTCGTTCTCGGACCAGTAGTCGAGGATGGCGCGGCGGTAGAGCGTGATGCGGTTCGGGCCTTCGCCGGTCTGCGGATTCCAGCGCTCGGCGATGCCGCGTCCTTCGAACAGGCCGAGCAGGTCGAAGGGCGTCTCCAGCGACAGATCGTCCATGATCTCGTCGGTCGGGAATTCGGCGATCTGGATGACGATCTCGCCGGTCAGCTTGCGAAAATCCTCCGGCAGATGGGCATAGGCCTCCAGCGCCAGGAACTCCATTTCGTCCATCGAGGGCGAGAGTTCGTCGTGCCAGGTGCGGGTCTTGTAGATGCGGGCCATGCTTTGTCCTTTGATCCGGGCATATAGGCTTTCGCACCGGAATCGGCAAATGAACGGGCTGATGCGCCTGCACCATCAGGTGGAGAGGAATAAATTCCCCATGACTCCGCTTGACTCTTCCGGCACCCTCTGGAATCTATAGGGAACATAACAGGAACAATTGTGAGTGGAAGCTGACCGTCATGGCGATGACCGCCGTGGCGCGGGAAACTGTTTTTGCCCTGCGCCGCCAGATCGCGAAAATCGAGGGAACGCTGCCCGAGCGCCTGCAGGCGCCGGCCGCAGCGACCCCTGATGCTGACGCCAAAACCGATGTCACGCCCAATACCGATCTCACAATCGTCCGACGTGGCATTGCCGCGGCTTTGCCGGATGCGTACCTGCCCACCGGCGTCGAGCGTCTCGATGCCGCCCTGAGCGGCGGCCTGCCGAAGGCAGCCCTGAGCGAAATCCATGGCACGCAAACCCGCGATGCCGGGGCCGTCGCCGGCTTCGCCCTGTCGCTCACCAGCCTGATCCTCAAGCAGGCGCAAGGGCTGCCGGTGCTGTGGATCGGCACCACGGAAATCTTCCGCGAAGCCGGCTTTCCCTACGCCAGGGGGCTTCATGCCTCGTTCGGCATCCAGCCGGAACAATTGCTGTTTTCCGAGGCGCCAAAACTCGTCGATGCGCTGTGGGTCGCCGAGGAGGCGGCCCGGATGACGGCGCTCGCCGCCGTCATCCTGGAAATTCGCGGCAATCCGCAGCGGCTGGACCTGACCGCGACGCGCCGGCTGCATGCGCGGGCGCAAGGTGCCGGCCGGCCGGTGTTCCTGCTGCGGCAGGCGGCAGAGCCCGAACCGACGGCGGCCCCCGTCCGTCTCATCGTAGCGTCGGCGCCGGCGGTACCGCGCGACACCATCGCCGGGCCGCTCGCCGGCTCGATCGGCCACCCGGCCTTCACCCTCACCATCGGCAAGAGCCGCACGGCCCTGCCTGGACAATTCACACTGGAGTGGAACCCCGATGAACGCGCATTCGACGAAAGAGCGGGCGACGATAGAAGGGGCGAAGAGAGAGGCCGGACAAAGAATCCTGTCCCTCTGGTTTCCCTATCTGGCGGTGGAACGGATCCTGCGGCAGCGTCTGGGGCGGTCCTGGCGTTCCCGGCCGTCGGATCACCTGCCGCCGTCTCGCCCACCGCTCGTGATCAGCCATCGCGACCGCAACGCGCAACGCATCTCGGCCCTCGACGAGCGGGCTGAGGCGCTGCACCTGAAGCGCGACATGGGCATTGCCGATGCGCGCGCCATGCATCCGTCGATCGACATCGTCGAGGCCGATCCGGAGGCCGACCGCCGCCTGCTCGAAGGCCTTGCCGACTGGTGCGACCGCTACACCCCGCTGGTGGCGCTGGACGGGGCGGACGGCCTGTTTCTCGACGTCACCGGCTGCACCCATCTGTTCGGCGGCGAACGCGCCATGCTGGACAATATCCTGTCGCGCTTCTTCCATCAGGGGTTTGACGTCCGCGCCGGGCTTGCCGCGACACCGGGTGCGGCCTGGGCGGCGGCACGGTTTGCCGGCGACCGCATCGTCGATGGCGGCGAGGAGGAAGCGCTGCTCGCACCCCTGCCGCTGGCCGCGCTGCGCATCGAGCCGGCGACCCGCGCCAGCCTGGAAAGCGTCGGCCTGCGCACGGCGGGCGCCGTCATGGCGGCACCGCGCGCGCCGCTCGCCCGCCGCTTCGGCGCCTTGCTGCTCTTGCGCCTCGACCAGGCGCTTGGCCGTCTCGACGAGGCGGTGTCGCCGCGCCTTCCCGTCGCGCCGCTTTCGGTCGAACGCCATCTGGCCGAGCCCGTCACCCTGACCGAGGACATTGAACGTCTGGTGGGCATGCTGGCGACGACCTTGAAAATCGACCTCGAGCGCCGCGGCGAGGGCGCCAGGGCGCTGGCGCTGCTGCTCTTTCGCGTCGACGGCGCCGTCAGCCGCATCGCCATCGGCACCTCGCGGCCGATGCGCGAGCCCCGGCTGATCCAGAAATTGTTCCACGAGCGGCTGGCGGCGCTCGAACAGGATATCGATGCCGGCTATGGCTTCGATCTGGTGCGGCTTTCGGTGCTGACATCAGCCGTTTTCGACATGCAGCAGGCCGACCTTGCCGGCGAGGTGATCGACGACGGCGCCGATATCGCGCTGTTTGCCGACCGCATCCGCGCCCGGCTCGGCGATGGCGCGGTCCTGCAGCCGGTTGCCGTCGAAAGCCATCTGCCGGAGCGCGCCGTCGCCACGATCCCCTTCACCGAAGCGCCGCGCCGGACCACGCCGCCGAAGAGGCCGGACAGGCTGCAGGCGCCGAAAACCATCTTCCCGCCGGAACGGCCGATCCGGCTGTTCCGCTCGCCCGAACCCATCGATGTGCCGGCCACCGAAATGCCGGAGGGACCGCCACTGAACTTCCGCTGGCGGCGCGCGCTCTACCGAGTGACGCGAGCCGAGGGGCCGGAGCGCATCGCGGCGGAATGGTGGCGCGAGACGCCAGGCGACGAAGCGGCATCGACACGCGACTATTTCCGCATCGAGGATGCCGACGGCCGCCGCTACTGGCTCTACCGTCAAGGCCTTTACGGCGGCGCCTCGCAGGTCCCGCCGCGCTGGTTCCTGCATGGTGTCTTCGCATGAACGCGCTGACCGTCATTCCCTATGCCGAGTTCGGCATCCAGTCGAATTTCTCCTTCCTGCGCGGCGCTTCCAAGCCGGAGGAACTGGTGGTCGCCGCCAAGCTTTTGGGCTTTTCCGCGATCGGGCTTGCCGACCGCAACACGGTGGCTGGCGTGGTGCGCGCCTGGCAGCAGGCCAAAGTGGAAAAGCTTTCCTACCACCCCGGCTGCCGGCTGGTTTTTGGCGACGGCACGCCGGATATTCTCGCCTATCCCAGGGACCGCAAGGGCTGGGGTCATCTCTGCCGCATGCTCACCCAAGCCAACCTGCGCGATGAAAACGAAAAGGGCGCCACCCTTCTCCAGCGCAGCGACCTGCTCGAATGGGGCGATCTGATGTCGCTAGCGGTCCTGCCCGATCTGACGGCGGGGGCGCAAGACCGTCTCGCCTTGCTTCGTGATCTCAAGCATCGTTTCGGCCGGAACCTGCGGCTTGGCGTTTCGCCCGACTATGCCGGCAATGACCGTTTCCGGATCGAGCAGGCAGCGGCGTTTGCCGAGAGCGCCGGCATCCCGCTGATGGCGACCAACGACGTTCTCTACCACACGGCCGAACGGCGCCCGCTGCAGGACGTGCTGACCGCGATCCGCCTCAACACACCCGTCTCCGAGGTCGGGCTGCAACTGGCCGCCAATGCCGAACGCCACCTGAAGCCGCCAATGGAGATGGCGCGCCTGTTCCGCAGGCATCCGCAGGCACTGGCCGAAACCTTGCGGTTTGCGCAGGAGCTGACTTTTTCGTTGAGCGATCTCCAGTACAACTACCCCGACGAACCGACGGAATCGGGTCTCGGGCCGCAGGCCGAGCTGGAACGGCTGGCGCGGGAGGGGGCTGCCGAGCGTTATCCCGCAGGCGTGCCCGCTTCGGTGACCAAGCGCATCGCGGAAGAGCTCGCTCTGATCGAGCGCCTCAACTACGCCCGCTATTTCCTGACCGTCTATGACATCGTCAAGTTTGCCCGCAGCCAGGACATTCTCTGCCAGGGACGCGGCTCGGCCGCCAATTCGATCGTCTGCTTCTGCATCGGCATCACAGAAGTCGGGCCGGACAGGATCGACACGCTTTTCGAGCGCTTCATCTCCGAGGAGAGGAACGAGCCGCCGGATATCGACGTCGATTTCGAGCATGAGCGACGCGAAGAGGTCATGCAGTACATCTATACGAAGTATAGCACCAAGCGCACGGCATTGGCCGCCGCCGTCATCAGCTACCGCGGCCGTTCGGCGCTGCGCGAAGTGTCCAAGGCGATGGGCCTGTCGGAGGATGTCAGGGCGTCGCTGTCCGGCTCGATCTGGGGCTGGTCGACCTCGGAACTCGGCGAAAAGGAAGCCCGCGCCGGCGGCCTCGATCGCGCCGATCCGGTGTCGCGGCATGTGTTGGAACGCGCCAACGAGATCATGGGGTTTCCCCGCCACCTGTCGCAGCATGTCGGCGGCTTCGTCATCACCAGGGACCGGCTCGACGAGATCGTGCCCATCGTCAAGACGGCGATGGACGAGCGCAAGATGGTCGAATGGGACAAGGACGATCTCGACGCGGTGAAGATCCTGAAAGTGGACGTGCTGGCGCTCGGCATGCTGACCTGCCTGAAGCGCGCCTTCACCTTGCTGGAGGAGCACTATCCCAATGCACGAGATAGATATGGCCGGCCCTATGTGCTGGCCACGCTGCCGCCCGAGAACAGGAATGTCTACGACATGATCTGCCGCGCCGACACGCTCGGCGTCTTCCAGATTGAATCCCGTGCCCAGATGTCGATGCTGCCGCGCCTCAGACCGCGCGAATTCTATGATCTTGTCATCGAGGTGGCGATCGTGCGGCCCGGGCCGATCCAGGGCGACATGGTGCACCCCTATCTGCGCCGTCGACAGGGCAAGGAGAAGGCCGAGTATCAGAAGGCGGAATTGAAGGAGATTCTCGGCAAGACGCTAGGCGTACCGCTGTTCCAGGAACAGGCGATGAAAATCGCCATCGTCGCCGGCGGTTTCCGGCCGGGCGAGGCCGATGAACTGCGCCGCGCCATGGCCACCTTCAAACGCACCGGCACGATCGGCAATTATCGCCGGCGCATGATCGACGGCATGGTTGGCAAGGGATACACCAAGGACTTCGCCGAGCGCTGCTTCAAGCAGATCGAGGGCTTTGGCGAATACGGCTTTCCCGAAAGCCACGCCGCCTCCTTCGCGCTGCTGGTCTATGCCTCCTGCTGGTTCAAGACCTTCTATCCCGACGTGTTCTGCGCCGCGATCCTGAATTCGCAGCCGATGGGATTTTACCAGCCGGCCCAGCTGGTGCGCGACGCGCGCGACCATGGCGTCGACATCCGCGACGTCGACGTCAACTTCTCGGTCTGGGACTGCACGCTGGAGAAAGCGCCTTTCGATCCGGCCCGCATGCTTGCGCGCCATGCCGAGATGCGCGGCGTCATCGAGACGGATCATGCGCTGCGGCTCGGATTCCGCCAGATCAAAGGCCTTTCCAAGGAGCGCATGGAGCTGTTCGTCGACCGGCGCGGCGACGGCTACGTGTCCGTCAGGGACGTCTGGCTGCGCTCCGGCTTGGATGTCGGCGAGATCGAGAGGCTGGCGCAGGCCGACGCCTTCCGTTCGCTTGGCCTCGATCGTCGCGAAGCCTTGTGGGCGGTGCGGGCGCTCGACGGCAAGAGCGCCGCCGAAAGGCTGCCGCTGTTCGACCAACCGGCACTCCGCCTGCGCGACCTGGAGCCCGAGACGAAGCTGCCGAGAATGCCGCTCGGCGAGCATGTCATCCACGACTACCGCTCGCTCGGCCTGTCGCTGAAGGCGCATCCGGTCGCCTTCCTGCGCGAGCGCCTCGACCGCGCCGGCGTCACGCCCAATGCGAACCTGCCTTGCGTGCGCGACGGCCGGCGTGTCTCCGTTGCCGGCCTCGTGCTGGTGCGGCAGCGCCCCGGCAAGGGCAATGCGATCTTCCTGACGCTCGAAGACGACAAGGCCGTCGCCAACATCATTTTCTGGCAAAGAACCTTCGACCGCTACCGGCCGATTGTGATGGGCGCGCGGTTCATTCGGGTCACCGGGAAATTGCAGTCGGAATCGGGTGTGGTCCACATCGTCGCAGAAAAGGTCGAGGACCTGACGCCTTGGCTAACCGTGCTTCTGGAGAAAGTCAGCGAAGCCGCACCGGCAGTCGCCGGTCCTCAGGAACGCACGGCCAGAAGTCCGGATCGCGACAGTCGACCCACAATCCGGAGCGCACCGATCCGACAGGATCTTGCGGCATTATCGGGAGAGGCGGAACAAGTGATGCCCAAAGGGCGTAATTTTCAGTAGTGGCAAAAACGATGTCAGCGGGACAGCACCCCCTCTGTCCTGCCGGACATCTCCCCCGCAAGGGGGGAGATCGGCAGTTCGTGCGTGCCGCCAGCCTTCAGACGTTGGAGATTGGCGAAAGCCGAAGAACGCGTAATCTCCCTCCTTGCGGGGGAGATGGCCGGCAGGCCAGAGGGGGGTGCTGGCCCGCCAGCCACGGAAATTTCTGCGCTCCAGCGGCGCTCGAATTCACGAAGGCCCGCCAAGGCGCGGCGGCGGAGGGGCCAGCACATCCTCCACGGACAGCGTCCGCGCTTCCGAGGGCAGCATGATCGGAATGCCGTCACGCACCGGATAAGCGAGCTTGGCGACCCGCGAGACCAGCTCACCACGCTCCGGATCCCAGGTCAGCGGCCCCTTGGTCAGCGGGCAGGCCAGCAGCTCCAGCAGCTTGGGGTCGACATTGACCTTCTTCCCGTCACGTCCAACCGCCGCCATAAGATTCTCTTTCCAGCCAGTTGCGGCCTAAGATGTGTTGAGTCAGGTCAGGCCGACCCGAAAACGGCTGATACCGAGACCCGGAGCGGAGCGTACTTTGGGTACGTGAGCACCGGAAGTGCAGGAAGCCTCCGTTTGCAGGCCGGCCTCACCTGAATATCGGCACATCCTACTGCAGGCTCGAACCAAAGTCCTCATTCTCGCGCGCCAGCGCCATTTCGGTGATGGCGATCAGCGTTTCGGCTCGGGTCTTCAGGTCGGCTGCTTCGAGCAGCGCCTGTTTCTCGGCCGGCCCGTAGGGCGCCATCATCGACAGCGCGTTGACGAGCATGGCGTTTTCGGCCCGGCTGACGCTTTCCCAGTCGGCTTCCAGGTCGTTGGCCTGCAGATAGGCGCGAAATGCCTTGAGCAGCGATGGCCGGTCGATCTCGTCGGCCGCCTGATCCTCATCGAGATCGGCCAGGAAGGGCGCCAGCTTGGCCTGGCGAAACGGCGTCTTGACCGTCAATTCGCTTGCAATGCGGAACCGGCACACGCCCTGCAGCGAAACCAGATAGCGGCCGTCACCGGTCTCGGAAAACGCAATGATGCGCCCGGCGCAGCCGACATTGCAGAGCTCCGGCTCGCCGTCGGCACGCAGCGCACCATCGAGCCTGGGCTGGATGACGCCGATGAGCCGCGAGCCGGTGATGGCCTCGTCCACCATCTGCAGGTAGCGCGGCTCGAAGATGTTGAGCGGCATGCGGCCTCCCGGCAGCAAAAGCGCACCCTCGAGCGGAAAGATCGGGATCGTCGACGGCAAATGCTTGGCGAGCCGGTAATGCGCGTTTCCCGCTTGCACCTCATTCCTCCGATCGCTTCTTCACGAAGCGCATGCATTAATCTGGCGCGCTGATCGCCGACGCCAAGCCCGTGCGGCAAAACAACACCAAGGTCAGGAAAACAGCAGTGCCGACAATTTGCGCCGCGCCGCCAGCGTCGCCTCGTCGGTCATGCCCCAGGCCTCGAACAGTTGCAGCAATTGCGTCCTGGCGCCGTCCTCGTTCCAGGTCCGGTCGGCCTTGATGATGGCCAGCAGATTGTCGGCCGCCGCGGTGCGGTCGCCATTGGCGTTCTGAATCATGGCCAGATCGAAGCGCGCCTGATGATCCCCAGGATTCTCCGCCAGGCGCCGCTCGAACTCGGCCGGATTGCCAAGGGCCGCCGCTTGCGCGGCAACCGCCATCTTGGCACGCAGGGCGGCCAGCGGCGGCGCATCCTTCTTGCCTTCCGGCGCTGTTGCCAAAAGTGCCTCGGCGCCTTGCACGTCGCCGGCCTCGAACAAAAGCTCGCCCAGGCCGCCGATCGCCTCGACGGTCTCCGGCGCCTGCGCCAGGATGGCATCATAGATGTCGGCCGCGGTCTGCATGTCGCCGGCGTCGCGCGCTTCCGCAGCCGCGGCCAGCGCCTCGGCCACCGGCGGCGCGCCATCGCCCTTGCCGCCGACCTTGGTGATGAATTCGGCGATCTGGCTCTCGGGGATGGCGCCCATGAAGCCGTCGACCGGCTGGCCGTCCTTGAAGGCGATGACCGCAGGAATCGACTGGATGCCGAGCTGGCCGGCGATCGACGGATGATCGTCGATGTTCATCTTGACCAGCTTGACCTTGCCACCGGCGGCCTTGACAGCCTTTTCCAGCTGCGGCGTAAGTTGCTTGCAGGGCCCGCACCAGGGCGCCCAGAAATCGACCAGCACCGGCTGGCGGCGCGATTCCTGGATGACGTCGGCGGCAAAGGCGGCGGTCGTCGTGTCCTTGATGACATTGGCAGGGGCAGTGGGCGCTTCGCCAAGCGCGACCTTCGCCGGAGCCGGCGCGGTGCCGCCATACTGCACCGATGTCGTGTACTGACCGCCATTGCCGCCGAAGGGGCCGCCAAACGGATTGTTGTCGCTCATCTCTTTAACCCCTTCCGTAGCGGGGCCGGCTGGCAGCCGGCGCCATATCCTTCAGATCATCGGTTTCAAGCCACCATGTGGCGATCACGCTGAGACTTTCAAGATAGCAGCATCGTGCCCGGTTGCCTCGACGAATCTGATCAGGTCCCCTGCGGCGATTGACGTCGTCGCCTCATTGGTCAGCGGATGCGCGTTGATCACCGCATGCTCCATCAAATCCTTGTCGAGCACGAGCTTGACCCTGTTTGCGGTATCGTTGATGACGCCAAAGACCGTGACAGCGCCCGGCGTGACGCCAAGCAGCTCCATAAGCATCTCCGGCCTGCCGAAGGAGACGCGGCTGGCGGCGCCAATCACCTGGTGGATCTGCTTCAGGTCGACAACGGCATCCTCGCCGACGGTGACCAGGAAGAAATTGTCCTTCTTGTCCTTCAGGAACAGGTTTTTCGTGTGCCCGCCGACGATTTCGCCGCGCAGCGCCTGTGAATCGGCGACCGTGTAGAGAGGCGGATGGCGTTTCGTCGACGTGATGATCCCGAGTTCGGCAAGAAAGGCCATCAGGTCGGCTTCGGTCTTCGGCATCGGTTTGTCTTCGCCCGGTTTCTCAGCCATGCCGTTTACGGCCAATGGGGCGGCCGACACAAGACCGTCATGCGACATCACCGTGAGCGGCACCGCCCTTCGCGGTGGCGCCCCCGCCGCCTGCCGCTCGCACGCCCGCCACCGCGCCGGTGGCTTGCCGGCATCGCCCGCCGTGTCACAAAAAAGCCTGCGATTTCCCTGTTGCAATCGCCGCGCTCTTCAGCCATATAAGCCCGGCTTGCGGCCAAGACGCCGTGTGAGCGGGTGTAGCTCAGGGGTAGAGCACAACCTTGCCAAGGTTGGGGTCGAGCGTTCGAATCGCTTCACCCGCTCCAAATCTTCTTTAGATTTGAAAAGCAAAAAGGGCCCGGGTAACCGGGCCTTTTTGCTATCTGGGTCCGGGGGAGAGGCGCGAGGGTATCGCCTTTCGACTTGCAATTGCGATCCCGATCGCCGGCGACCAGCCTATCCGAACGCAAGCATGAGGACTCCTTAGGGCCTCTATACATTTCGAGCCGCTGGATGCACCGTGGATTTTCCCCAATTCCAGGCATCGAATCGAGGGCCGCGCCGGCTGGGATGCCCGCGCTCCGCTTCTGCCGAGCGGCTGAATTTCGCCTTGCCGGTGTCGATCTGGAACGGCGTCTTTACGCCTGGCGTGTCTCGAGCGTGGACGCAAGGACCGCCAGACAATCGCAAGAGCCGGGCTTCCGGATTGAGCGGCAAATCACGGAGCGACGCACGAACTGCTGGCGTGCGCCCAACGTTCGACGTATGATTGCCGCTCAATTTCGGGAGGAAAGAGCCATGGACGCAGTGCCTCAATGGCGCCTCGCGGGCGATTGGTTCGACATCTGCAGCTGCGACATCCCTTGCCCGTGCGAGTTCGCCCAGCGACCAACCGGCAATCACTGCCAGGGCGTGCTCGCCTGGCATGTGCGCGAGGGTCAGTATGGCGACGTGAAGCTCGACGGCCTGACGCTGGTGGCGCTCGGCGAGTTCGAAGGCAATCTATGGGCCGGCGAGGCAAAAGCCGTGATGGGCATGTACCTCGACGAGAAGGCGAATGAGTCGCAGCGCGAAGCCCTGCAGGTAATCTTCGGCGGCCACGCCGGCGGCTGGCCGGCGGGCTTTGCCGCCAATGTCGGCGAGATGCGTGGCATGGAGTTTGTGCCAATCACTTTCGAGGTGGCAGGCGACCTCGCCAGCTGGCGAGTCGAAATTCCTGGCCTCGTCGTCGGTCGCGCGGAAGCGCTTTCCGGTCCTACGACACCGCCCGGCAAGCGGGTGCAGACAATCAACCCGCCGGGCTCGGAGGTCGGCCCAGGCCAGGTTGCCACCTGGGGGCGTTCTGTCGAGGTAAGCACCAAAGGCTTCGGGCTGGACTGGACGGGCACGGCCCGCTCGAGCAAGCACATTCCGTTCGACTGGTCCGGCCCGAACTAGGGCGTGCCGATGCCCGGCGCGTTCCCCAGGAAAACGTGGCGGCTCGGGAATTTGCGTGGCATTCCGCTCGGCCTTCTCGCGTCGCTCGTCGTACTGACGGCGGCGGCATGGGCGCTCACCCTCTACCAGACCTTCAGCATGGACATGCCCATGGGCATTGCGGTGCGCGGCGGGATGGAGGGTATGGAAGGCATGGCCGGCATGGCGATGGCCGGAATTGCGGCCGACGGCTGGTCACTCGCCGGCGTCGCCGCCTTTCTCGCAGTATGGACCGTGATGATGGCGGCTATGATGCTGCCGGCCGCGGCGCCCATGATCTTTATGTTCGCGGCGGCGCAAGCCAGGCGCGGATGGCAGGTGGCCATTCCGACCTGGATTTTCGTCGCGGGCTACCTTCTCGTCTGGGCGGCAGCGGGCCTTCTCGTGTATGTCCTGGTCCAGTTCGGCAGCGAGTTCGCGACAAGCCTCGATCCGCCCCAGCGGTCGAAATGGGCGCCGCTCGCGCTGGGTGCCACGCTTGGCGTCGCCGGCCTCTACCAGTTCACGACCCTCAAGCGCATTTGCCTCAGCCATTGCCGCTCGCCGCTCGCTTTCGTTGCCCAGCACTGGCGCGACGGGCGGGTTGGCGCGCTTGAGATGGGGCTGCGCCACGGGCTGTATTGCTTCGGTTGCTGCTGGGCGCTGTTCGCCATACTGGTCGCAGCCGGCGTCATGAGCCTCGCCTGGATGCTGCTTTTGACACTGATCGTCTTCGTCGAGAAGCTGATGCAGCGTGGCCGACGCTTCGAAGCTGCTTTGGGCATTGCGCTAATTGCCCTCGGGATCGCCGTATCGTACGGGGTGATCGAGATGCCTTGGACAAGCGGCTAGAGCGGAATGAATTGAGGCTGAATCGGCGTGGGATTCCCTTAGGCGTGCAAATCTGATTCAACCTTCATGCTGGGCAAGGA